>JAGAZG010000219.1 GCA_017940105.1 Mailhella sp.
AATCACCTGGCGCTTTTCACCGGCTGAGAAAGCGTATTTTCAATCTGTGCTCTCGCTTGCACGCGACAGCCTGAAGCTTGGGGAAGACAGGGATCAGTTCAGCCAGCGCGTTTTCTGGTGGTCTGCTCTGGCCTTGCTGCGCGCAGTGACTTCCAGTCCTGCAGCAGCGGTAGCAACGCTGCGAAGCCGTGCCCTTGGCCTGGCTTCAGAAGACAAAAACCTGCAGCAGCTTGATGACGAAGCAAGGCAGATGATCTACGACCTATCCTTTACGGATGACACCGCCATTACCGACACGCTTGCAGGTGCTGACAGCAGCGAGACGTCTATGGAACTGCCGGATAATGCCCGTTCCAATCTGCGCCGGCGTTACAGCCAGCTTGCAAAAATGGCAGAAGACCTTGAAGGACCGGATAAAGACGCCAAGCTCAGGGGCGCTATCGACATAGTAAAAAGACTGCTCAAAGAAGGCTACTCCCCAGTGGTTTTCTGCAGGTTCATCCATACTGCCGAATACGTCGGCAATGCGCTTGCAAAGGCCCTGCCCAGAGTCTTCGTGTCATCGGTAACCGGCATGCTGGCTCCTGAAGAGCGAGAAAACCGCGTTGAACAGCTGTCACAAGCGCAGCAGCGCGTACTTGTCTGCACGGACTGCCTCAGCGAAGGCATCAATCTGCAGGCGGCATTCAATGCAGTTGTCCATTATGATCTTTCATGGAACCCCACCAGACATGAGCAGCGCGAAGGACGTGTCGACCGCTTCGGCCAGCCGTTCAGCCAGGTGAAGGTCGTCACCTACTATGGGGAAGACAATCCTATCGATGGTTACGTGCTCGACGTGCTTCTGCGCAAGCATGAATCCATCCGCAAAGCGCTGGGCATTTCCGTTCCCTTCCCTGAAGACAGCGACAAGGTCATGCAGGCTATCCTCCAAGGGCTGCTGCTCAAAGGCGGCCAGAGAAGCGCCGCAGCGCAAAGCCTCGCCCTGCCCGGAATGGAGGACTTCTTCAATCCTGAAAAGAAACGCCTGGAACAGGAATGGGACTCATTGGCTGCACGGGAGCAGAAACGTTCGCGCACAGTCTTCGCCCAACAGACTGTCAAGGTGGACGATGTCGCCCGCGAAGTGAGCGCCGCCGGAGAAGCGGCGGGAAGCATGCGGACTGTCGAAAAATTCGTGAGCAGCACGATCCGGCTCCTCGGCGGCGTTGACAAAACCACCGGCATGCCGGATTCCGTCCATGCCCTGCATGATTTTTACATTGATAAGCAAGTGTTGAAGCAACATCCTGGGCTTGTCCTTCCTGAAAAGCTCTGCGCTTCCTTTGCACCGCCCGTCCGTTCGGGGCAGGCGCTCATAACCAGGACTCACCCCCTTGTTGAGAACCTTGCCGGCTATGTCTTTGATACGGCCATGGATCCCGAGCTCTCGTCGGTTGCCAGCCGATCTGGCGTAATGCGCACCGATGCCGTATCCACGCGCACGACGCTGCTACTGTGCCGTTTCCGTTATGAGCTCAGAACAACCGGCTCCGGCATCAGCCATTCCGACCTGACCGAAGAGTGCGCCATGCTGGCTTTTTCCGGCTCACCTCAGAACGCCGCATGGCTTGACGACAGCCAGGCAAAGAAGCTTCTCGAAGCCGAGCCGCGCCAGAATGTCGATGACAGCGCAAGCATGAATTTCCTCGGCAGGGTCAACGAAGGCTTTGAACATCTACTGCCGCACATCATGGAAGTCATGTCGCAGAGGGCTGAAACTCTTCTGGACGCTCACCGCCGCGTACGTGCCGCATCCCGGGCAAAAGGCATGCGCTACGATGTGAGCCCCCAGGGCGAGCCCGACGTGCTCGGCATTTTTGTTTATCTTCCCCTGCTGAACAGCTGAACGGAGGCGCAGCATGGCTGATATCCCTACCATTTCCTATGCCGTCACCGCTGACATAGTCGGCGACATGCGAAACATCATTGAATCTTCCCGCGCTGCCGCATACCATGCCGTAAATATCGCGCTGGTTCGCCGCAACTGGCTCATTGGGCGAAGGATTGCCGAAGAAGAAATGAACGGGCAGCACAGGGCTGAATATGGACTTAAAATCATTGCTGATCTTTCCAGAACGCTGACGAAAGAATATGGCAAAGGGTTCACGAAAACAAACTTGTACAGCTTTTATTCTTTCTACAGGTGCTTCCCAGACATTTTCCACACGCCGTGTGGAAAATCGCTTCCATTCCTCTCCTGGTCACATTACAGACTGCTCATTCAGGTAAAAGATCCGGTTGCGCGCGCGTGGTATGAACGGGAAACCATAGAGCAGACATGGAGCGTGCGCACACTGCAAAGGAATATCTACACGCAGTATTACCACAGGCTCCTTTTATCGAAGGACAAAAAGTCCGTCACTGCAGAGATGGAGAAGAAAACGGCGCAGTACCAGGAAGAAAAATCGGGCTTCGTGAAGAACCCGTATATTCTGGAGTTCCTTGGCCTCTCTGAAGATCCCTCCACGACCGAGTCAAAACTTGAAAAAGCCATCCTGTCAAACCTGCAGAAATTCCTCATGGAACTGGGCAAGGGCTATGCCTTCGTCGCCAGGCAGCAGCACATCCATACGGAAAAGGAAGACTACTACATCGACCTGGTATTTTATAACTACATTCTCAACTGCTTTGTGCTGGTCGACCTCAAAATTGGCAAAATCACGCATCAGGACGTCGGGCAGATGGACATGTACGTGCGCATGTACGATGAACTGAAAAAAAAGCCCGGAGACAACCCGACTCTCGGCATCGTGCTCTGCTCTGAAACAGATGAGGACATTGCCCGATACTCAGTCATGCACGGCAGCGAACAGCTCTTTGCATCTAAGTACAAGCTGTATCTGCCTACCGAAGAAGAACTCAAGGCTGAGATAGAAACGCAGAAGGCTCTTTTCTACCTGCAGCAGGTCAATGAAGAGGATAACAGCCATGTCTGAACTCAAGAACAGAAACATTCTCAGCCACGTCATAACGGAAGGCGACATCCTCCCCATAGACATCCTGAACCGCATCCTCATTCTTGACCGGGAACTGCCGGGACTCACGCCTGAAAGCTACTATCTTGCAGCTTCTGAAAAGATCAACGAAGCGATAAACCGTTCTTGGCAGCGTATGCTTTCGCTGTGGAACCGCTTCAGTCAGATACGCGCCGGGCTGAACGACAGCGAAACCGGCACTGCCCAGACACGCCAGTATTTTCTGCTGCCGCTGTTCGACGAGCTCGGCTACGGACGGCTTCAGCCCGCCACGGCTGAACAGCGTACCGTTACGGACATGGACGGCAACGACATCTCCTTTACCATTTCGCATATGTGGAGCGCCTCGCCTATCCATCTCATCGGCTGCAACGTACGGCTCGACGTGCGTCAGCGCGGCACCATCGGCGCTGCGCAGGCCAGCCCGCATTCCATGGTGCAGGAGTTCCTCAACCGCTCGGACCGGCACCTCTGGGGATTC
>JAGAZG010000220.1 GCA_017940105.1 Mailhella sp.
CGCCGGTCTGAGCCGCGAGAGCCGCCCCATGGCTTCGTTTCTTTTTCATGGTCCCACGGGCGTTGGAAAAACCGAACTGGCCAAGGCCCTTGCCGAGCTTCTTGACATTTCGTTCGTACGCTTTGACATGAGCGAATACATGGAAAAGCACGCCGTTGCCAGGCTGATCGGTTCTCCCCCAGGATATGTCGGCTTTGAACAGGGAGGGCAGCTGACCGAGGCCATACGCAAGACTCCCCATGCCGTCCTGCTCCTGGACGAGGTGGAAAAGGCCCATCCTGACATTTACAATGTCCTGCTGCAGGTGATGGATTACGCCACGCTCACCGACAACAGCGGCCGCAAGGCGGATTTTCGCAATGTCATACTGATCATGACCACGAACGCCGGCGCAAGGGAGATGGAGCAATCGCCCGTGGGCTTCTTCTCAAAAAGCAAGGCTTCTGACAGGAGCGAAGCGGCTGTAGAGCAGACCTTCAGCCCCGAATTCCGCAACCGCCTGGACGCCATGATTCCCTTCCGCAGCCTTGACCGCGCGCTGATGGAGCGCATTGTTGACAAGACTGTCAAGCTGCTCCAGCCAGGCCTTGATGCCAAGCATGTGGAACTGGTCCTTACGCCAAAGGCGCGCACGTGGCTTGCCGATCACGGCTTTGACCCGCGCATGGGAGCCCGCCCCCTTCAGAGGCTCATACGCATGGAACTGGAAGACCAGCTCGCCGGGCTCATGCTTTTTGGCACTCTGGAAAAGGGCGACAGGGTGGTTGCTGATGTTTCAGGCGACGATGCCGAGCACCTGACGCTGACGGCGGACGGAGATTAGCCATGACGCCTGTCCTGCCGGCGGGCGGACCGCTGTGGTTTCCCCCGGCGGAAAATGCTGACAGCGACGGTCTTGTGCTGGTTGGAGGGGACCTTTCTCCCAGCCGGCTCCTGCTGGCCTATTCCAGCGGGATTTTTCCATGGTACGGAGAAGGCCAGCCCATTTTATGGTGGTCGCTTGATCCGCGCTGCGTTCTTTTTCTCGAAAAGCTTCACGTTCCGGCCAGCCTTCGCCGCGTGATGAACAGCGGCAGGTTTTCCTTTACGGAAGACGCCTGCTTCGACAGGGTGATACAGGCATGCGCCACCGCTCCCAGGCCCGGGCAGGATGGCACTTGGATCACGCCAGAGATGGCCTTTGCCTATTATCGCCTGCACCGCCTGGGACACGCACATTCCATAGAAGTGTGGGAAGACGGCCGGCTTGTCGGCGGGCTCTATGGCGTGCAGACCGGCAGGGTGTTTTCCGGCGAATCCATGTTTCACCTGGCAGACGACGCTTCAAAGGCTGCGGTGGTGCATCTTGCCAGCTGGCTGCAGAAGCGCGGCATTACCCTCATAGACTGCCAACAGACCACGCGGCACATGACGCGCTTCGGAGCCGAAGAGGTTTCACGGGCGGCGTATCTTGCCCTGCTGCGGGAGCGGCTGTGAGGTGCGGGATGCCGTCTTCGTCATTGCAAGAGCGTTTTTTTTTACTACCGGCAAAAGCAAGATTTTTTTGCCGGTAACGGAATTAAAAGCAGCGTATCTGACTACCATTTTTTCAAAAGCAGCAGGGTGCAGCGCAGGTGGCTGCTGTGCCCTCCGCGTTCCATGCCAGCGCTGCCGGTAAGCTCCCAGCTGCTGGGCAGGTGTATCCCTCCGTCAATGGAAAGCGTGAAAAAGTTTTTGTCCTGGCGGGCTTCCATGAGCCAGCTCCTGTCCCTGTACCTGTCCAGCGAAAAGCGCAGCCTGGGTTCCGCGCCGGCAAAAACGTGGCGTCCGCCTGCGCGCAGGGCGATGCCGCCCTGCTTCAGGCTGAGCGATACTTCCATGCCGGCGCTGCCTGAAAGGTAGTCATATGCAGACGCCTCCACATTCTGGCTGAAGATATCTCCGCCGCTTTCCGTAAAAGCCTCCTGCCAGATGCGCGAGTAATGCGCTCCGGCATATGGAGCGGCTCGCCACCCGTTTTTTTCTGCCAGGGTAAGCTTCCATTCCCCGCCCGCCTCGGCCATGGTGCTGTGATAGCGTGCGTCCGTGCGCAAGCCAAACAGGGGAAGGCTGCGCCTGAGATGGTGTTCTGTCTGCGTCAATCCCGCGTACAGCAGAGCGTCAGAGCGCTCGCCATGCCGCCAGGCGTACAGGCCCAGCCGTGCGCTGCGCAGGTCGGCATCAGCATGGTTGGGAGAAAAATCGTTTTCCTCATAGCCTGCAAATGCGCCGGCGCGCCAGTTCCCGGCAAGGGCGTGGTCCCATCCGGCCACGGCAAATTTGCCGCGGTAGTGGGCAGTGCTGTCCTGCCTGCCCCAGCGCCCGCCGCTTTTGAGCCAGAAATGCGTGGCAGGATTTTCAGGCCCTTCATCAATGCCCAGCACATCGTGCATGCGTGCAGAAAGAATATGCGGGGCAAGCTGCCCCTGCTGCAGAAGGCTTATGGAACGGACAGCAGCGTTGGAAACAAGGCCGTCAAGAGCAGAACGGGCTCCTGCCGGGCTCAGGTTCAGCAGGGGGCGCATGGCTTCGCGCCAGGCGCTGCCGACGGGCTGCTGGGCAAACAGGTACGCCGCAGCATCAAAGGCATAGCCGGGAGTTCCGCACGTATTGTTTTCGATTTCGGATCCGACGAGTACCGTATTGCCTTCTTTCCAGCTGTGCTGGCTCAGCATGCCGCTGACCGGAAAGGGCGAGCTTTTGTCATTGGATGTCGTTCCCGCGATGGAGGATGCTGAAAGCGCTGTATAGGTTTCACCCGGGAGCGCGTTCAGGGCTATGGCTTTTGAGCCGTCAACGCGCGCCGTGCCGCTGACCGCTATGCCGGCATGTCTGCCGGTATCGGCCCTGGCAAAAAGGATCCCGCTGCTTTGCAGGTCGCCTTGCACGGTGGCGGGACTGGAGGCGGAACCTGCGCCGAACGCGCCGTGGTTGATGAGCAGCCCTACATTGTTCAGGGTGCGCTGCCTGCCGCCCATGGCGTATGCCATGGTGTGCTCAGAAGAATCCGGCGTCTGCAGGCGATAGGTTCCGCCCGAAAGGATTCCGCCTTTTTCCACTTCGACGGAGAGTACTTTGGCGGTGCCTGAATAGGCCAGTGATCCGCTGACGGCCATGCGCATGTTTTCCTGACCTGAAATGTCGCCTCCGTAGGAAAGTCCCGTGCCTTCAAACGAAATCCTGGTCGTCAGCTCGTCATTGCCCCCGTACTGGCGGCGCATGGCCCATCCGTAGAGGGAGCCTTTGCTTTTTTCGAGCTGCCTGTCACTGTACGCCCAGTCTGAAATGATGGGGCCGCTGATGGATGCGCCGCTGCCTATCCTGATATTTTTGACGTAGGCGCTGTCATCGATGTATATGGCCGCCTTTTTGCCAGCAAGCTCGCCGCTGACGGAGAATTCCTCGACCAGGGGGCCGTCCACTTCGACTTCTGCGGCCTTGTCTGCCGAGTATCCCGTGCGCGTTGCCCAGGAAGCGCGTTCATAGCTGTTGTCGCCGATGATCCCGAGGAGATTTGTGCCGAAGTCAAAGGCGGCTCCTATGCCTCCCTCGCCCATGGCCCTTACGCTGGCTCCGGGCGCTATGGAGATTGTATGGTTTTTGCCGAAGGCTGTCAGAATGCCGTGGCCGTTGAGCCCGTCAGCATGCACGCGCGTACCGCTGCCTACAATGACGCTGTTGCCCGTTCCGTCAATGCGGATGCCAACGCCCGCAACGCCCTTTGTGAGCAGGGGAGCCTGCTGTTCGACCCTGTTCCCGTTGCCGTAGATGTGCAGCCCTATGCCGTGCGTGCTCATGTTGTAGGTATTGGGCACATAGGCCGTGCCGTCTGCGTTCCGCGCAAAAAAGGGCGACGTGTTCACGATGCTGCCGTTGTCGCCGTAGATGGAGCGCCCGAAAAAGTTGCGGCGGTCGATGGTGTAGCCGATATCCTGAAGCAGGGCGAGCTCCGCCTCCATGAAAGAAAGGTAGTTGCGCCACTGCTGATGGCTCATCATGGAGTTGCGCAGCTCTATGTGCGCCAGGTCGGCGTCGTCTTTTTCGTCTGCGTCCTGGGCTTCATTGCCATTGATGGGCAGGCCGGGAACATACTGACCTGTCTTTTTGCCGTATGTGTTGTAGACGGTAATCCTGGTCCCGTTGAGGACTTCCTGAACATGCGGTCCGGAGAAGTACGGCAGTTTCATGCCTTCTTCTCCATAATAGCCGGGAAGGTCGAAATACGTTGCTTTTGTCGCCTTGTGCCCTGCCGTCTGTATCTGCATCGACGGCTGCGAGGGCTGCCCCCGCCAGTCATAGAGATGGCTGTCAAAAATGCTGCGATCTTCGTCAAACTGAAAGATGCTGTCTTTCGCCTCCTGCCCGCTGTCTGTTGTGATGCCCATGGCATGGCCGATTTCGTGGATCATGGTGGCGGAGAGGCTGATCTGTGAATTTTGAGGCAGCGGGGTCTTGTAGCTTTCCTGGAGCATGTCGGCAGGCAGCAGCTTCGTGCCGAGCTCTATCGCCCCGCTGATGGTGTCTTCGGGCTTTTTGCCGAGGCTGATGACGCAGTTGGCGGACCTGTATATCGTTGGCTTGCCCTGCATGCTCACGGTCATGGGGACGCCGGACGCGCCGGCGTTATCATCGTTATCCGTGATCGTTGCCAAAATGGCTGGAGAGGCGGGTGCTCTGGAGAGGCTCAGAAGACTGTCCCAAAAGTCGACGGCATAGCGCAGGCGTTCTTCCTGCCACGCAGGCAGATCATGCAGGGAATGCTGCATCGCCGGTGTATTTTCTTGCAGATACGCGCTTGAAAAGCTTTCCCCCTTGCCATAGATATCCAGCCGGAAGTAGCCGTTGCCGCTGGTATAGGATGTCTTTGCGGGAGCGGAACCTGCGCAGGCCGCTATGGCAGCGACGGCCAAAAGAAATGCCGTGTAAATGTTTTTCATCGTCTTGAACCGAATTTGAAGCCAGCGCATCCTTGAGCCGTACCATTCAGGCTGAAAGATAAGCTTATAAATACAGATAAAAGTGAAAAAGGGATCC
>JAGAZG010000221.1 GCA_017940105.1 Mailhella sp.
AAATCTGAGAGTTCCTGTGCAGGCGCATCTCAGATTTCATTGGAAAGGCGTATGATGGTCTGGTAATTGGCTCAGAGCGGGTTGGTCAGCCTCTGGAGCAGGGTGGCCTCTTTTTCCAGCTGATTGCGTATGCGCTGGGCTTCTTTGACGGGGGGCAAGCTCCCTGCTTCACGGCATGTCAGCATTTATCTGGCTCATCAGGCTGCTTTGTTGCAGGTACAATTCAGAGACGAAAGTCTCACCCAAGGATTTTTGTGCGCGTCTGATTGATATTCTGCTGCAGGGCGTCCTGTGTGGAAAGCGATTTCTGGATGACGGTCTTCAGCGATTCATCCAGGCTGTCCAGCATCTGCTGAGTGGCTCGTATGCGCTCAACGTCGCCTTCCTGTTCCTTGAGCTTGGCATCATACTGCGTGGCTATGAACTGTCCGATACTCCCCAGGATGCTGTTGGTGCCGCTCATGCAGGAGTTGAAGCAGCTGATGGTGTTGTTGAGGTTCATGTTGGCCGTCTGCACAGCCTGAGTGGCTGCGCTGTTGGCCTGAGCCATGATGTTGGCCGGTACGTCAGCAGCATTAAATCCCTCTGCAGCAACATCAAAACCGTTGGCCTGCAGCACCTGGTTTTTTGCGGTTTCGCCCGCACTGTCGGCCGCACGGCCTCCTTTAATGGACATTCCCATGACAGCGCATCCCTGGGCTATGCTGACTGAACCGGTGACAATGCCCGTGACCAGCTGAGCAATGGCCTTGTCGCGGATGGTTTTTGCCTGTTCCTTGATCTTGGCGATCATCTCTTCGGTCGACATGGCCTTCATCTGTGAATTTTGCAGGCGCTGCTGCGCTGCCAGGTCGGTGATCATCGAAAGATAGGACGCGCCAAAGGAGGGCAGGGCCAAATACTGGTTCAAGCCGCTCTCCATAGTCGTCCTGGGAGCAGCCAGCTGCGGAAGGCCGGAGCGCATCTGGTCCACCGCGTCCTTGAAAGACACGTTTCCGTTGATTTTTGACAGAAGGACGCTGTCAAGATCAGCCTTCGTCTTGCCTGTGGACTCTGTGTACTGGACGAGGAGCTTGTCGTATATTTCCTGATCAAACCCGGTAACGCCGGTAATGCTTGTGGACATGGATTTGCCTCATCTGATCAATGGTTGCTATGGTTTTCAGCCCCGGCATTACGGCCGTTGCGTCTGCGTTCCGGCCGGAATGCCTGAAAGCTCCGGTTAACCGGTCTGAGAAATCATTTCCCATCGGAGCCGCAAGCCTTAGGCATCAACGCCCCTGGCCTGCCTTCAATGGAATTATTGCATCATGCCATGGAAGGGTTTGTGTTGAGGATGGCTGTCTGCGCCTGGTTGCAGTTTTCCACAATCTCTTCGACGCCGGCAAGAACTTCGTTGGCCCTGGCCATTTCCTGCTCGATGAGATCCTGTTCCATCTCAATGGACATGCGTATTCGTTCAAGAATAGCCTCAAGCTCCTTGCTGTTTGCCTGGCTCTTGCTGATCTGATAATCAACGACGGCATTGGCTATAGTCACAGACCCCATTCCTACGGAGTTTACGCCGGAAGCTACGTTGGATATCTTGCTGGCAGTAGTCGTGATTTTAATGGCCGTTTCAAGGGTCTTGGTGGCATTTTCGGTCGCTTTGGCAACAGAGGCTGCGCTGGAGGCGAATCCGGCACCGAAAGAAACGCCGATCGATACAACCATGACGGCTATGTTCATGCCAAAGCCGAACCACTTTGCCGTCTCGTCGCTCATGCCCATTTTCTTGCCAAGTTCCGTAAAGCCGGCTGCAATGCTGTACTTGCCGCCAGAGGCCATCGAAGTGATGCTGTCCGCCGTGGCAACGATTCCCAGGACACCTGCTGTGACAAGCAAAGGGTTGCCCGTCAGCACGCCGGCCGCAATGCTGGCTACAGAGGCGATGGCTCCCACGATGGTTCCGATGATCTGAAAGGCCTTGAGAAAGCCGTCGAGTATGCTCTTGCTCCTCATTTTTTCAAGGCGCTTTGCAATCTCTTCGAGCTCTTTCTGGTTGACTTCCTTCTGATCTTTGGCCTTGGCTTCAAGGCTGTCCACGCCGTCTTTGCACGCCTGGCGGCGCACTTCGTCGCCCAGGGACTGCATAAGCGTGTCCAGTGAAAGGCCGCCCAACGGCGCGGGAAGCACGGGCAGTCCGGCTTGTTCGAGCACCGTGTTGACGGAGGAGCTGCCCGCATCGGGCATGCCGTTTTCTGAAAAAGTTTTCTTTACCTGGTCGGCAAAGGCGGTGAGCACCGCAAAATCTGCCTGCGATATGTTTATGCCTTCGATTGGCATGGCACCCTCTATTTATTTAGCATGCTCAGGAGCTCGCGCGCCTGTTCATGGCATTTGGCATGTTCGGGGTTGTTTTCGTCGCCAAGCGTGAGAAGTCCGTTCAGGGCGCCCACCGCGTTTTCCTTGTCGCCCAGCTTGATATAGCAGCGGGCGGCGTAAAGAAATGGCACCGGGTTGGCGAGAAGCTGGACGGTTCCGGCCATGGAATAGGCGTCGATGGCGGCTTTAAGGTCGCCTGCTGCCTGGCGGCAGCCGGCAAGGCCCATCCAGAAGCGAGCGTCCTTATGGTTGTACAGGCACAGCGCCTGGAATACCGTGCCGGCATCTTTAAAATTGCCGGCGCTGTACAGATTGAAGGCCAGGGCATAAAGACCTTCGAGCTGATCCGTCGTGACGTTGCACACGTCGCCGATGCTTGCTCCCTCACTGAGGGCTTCCACTATCTTGGTGAGTTCTTCCTTGGACAGGGCAACAGATTCTGGCATGGTTGTTTCCTCAAATAAGCGTGGCCTCAAAGGCAGGCTTCGGGCCGTGTTGACGTAAACCTGGCAGGCTTTCATGCCTGCCAGGCAAAAGAACTAATTGCCGCGGGCCAGGTTGGTAAGGGTCTGGTTGGCCGTTGCGATCTGCGTGTTGGCGCCTTGCAGATAGGAGTTGTACTGGCCGATGAAATCCTGCAGATAGACCATTTTCGTCTGCACCGAATTGCCGATCTGCTCCTGATAGTTCGTGAGGGATTTCAGGTTATAGTCCCACTCATCAGCGTTATTGGCAAGGTCATTGCCCTTTGTGTCATAGTTCAGACCGTGCTTTTTGAAATAATCGGCCATTTCCTGCGGCATCATGGAGGCTTTTTTGTCCCATGAGCAGTCGCCCGTGCCGTTTTTTGCCGCATTTTGCAATTCACGCGCCTTTGCAATCATCTCGGCGCATTTTTTCTGCTCGCCCTGGATGTCTTCAATCTGCTTCATATAGGCTTCGGCCTGGTTCTTGCACAGCTGCGACTGGGCGAGCTGCAGCTTGGCGAACATCATCTGCACGCTGGTCGTAGGACCGAGGTCGATGTCCTGCATGATGCCAGAAAGAAGGGAAATTCTGTCGGTGTTTCCGTTCACTTGAGACATATCGCATCCTTATGAAAGTGCCGCTGTGTCAGCATCAGTTGCCGCGGGCCAGGTTGGTGAGGGTCTGGTTGGCTGTTGCGATCTGCGTGTTTGCGCCCTGCAGGTAAGAGTTGTACTGGCCGATAAAATCCTGGAGGTAGACCATCTTTGTCTGCACAGAGTTGCCGATCTGCTCCTGATAGTTGGTGAGCGACTTCAGGTTGTAGTCCCACTCATCTTTGTTGTGCTTGTAGTCATTGCCCGCGGTTTCCCACTTAAGGCCGTTCTTTTTGAAATACTCCACCATGTCGGAAGGCATTTCGGTGCACGTATCATCAGTTTTGGCCTTGTTCTGCAGCTCGCGGGCCTTTGCAATCATCTCGGCGCATTTTTTCTGCTCGCCCTGGATGTCTTCGATCTGCTTCATGTACGACTCGGCCTGATTCTTGCACAGCTGCGACTGGGCGAGCTGAAGCTTGGCAAACATCATCTGCACGCTGGTGGTCGGTCCCAGATCGATATTGCTCATTATTTCAGTAAGAGAAAGAGCGCTGACTTGTTCTCCCATGATATGCTTCCTTTTTGATTATAAGGTTTCAGATGCGTACGGCACCGCGGCGTGCGTGAGGTGCAGAAGAGGCTGGTGCAGCAGCTGCAGCCTGGGACGAACGGGCCCGGCCGGCTTTTTCTGCTTCGGCTTTAACGGCGTCGAATGCCTTCTGCAGTTCAGGCGTCATTTCTTTTTCGTCAAAGGTGACTTCTTCACCTTCAGCTATGCCCAGGGCCTGCTTCTGCTGATCGAAAAGACCGTTGAGGCGTGAAAGCTCTTGGGCGAGAGCGGCGATTTCCTGTTCCTGCTGCTTGAGTTGCTGTTCGGTCATGTTTTTTTACTCCTTCGCACTAGGCAGAATCTGTTACGGCACATACATTGCAAAAAATGTGCCAATATCAAAACATACGTCATTGCAGGCTGTTACAGCTGTTTGTTGCCACCTGTCTATTTAGGTATGCCAATTTTTTTTGCATGGCTGGTAAAACAGTTGTCAGCGGCTTTTGTTTTGGATATATTTAGCCCACATGTCACCAGATTGCAATATCTTGTATTTATACATTTTTATGTTTTTTGTTTTGGCTGGCACG
>JAGAZG010000222.1 GCA_017940105.1 Mailhella sp.
CAAAGGTGATCGTGATGGTGCACATGCCCGAAGAGTCAGATTTCGCCCTCATGTAGGTCATGTTGTCTATGCCGGTCATGTTCTGTTCGATGACCTGCGTGACAGTCTGGTCAACGGTCGCAGGCGAGGCGCCGGCGTATCTTGTGTAGATGCGTATGGAGGGCGAGGCGACCTCAGGATATTGCGAGATGGGCATGGTGAATATGGCCAGGGCGCCAAAGAGCATGGCGACGATGGCGAGCACCCATGCGAAAATGGGGTGGTGGATGAAGAAGCGTGACATTACTTATTGCCTCCGGCGGAGTCGCCGCCTTCTTCCATGGGCACTTCCTGCACGGGCATGCCCGCGCGCACGTTGTTCACCCCATTAAAGATGATTTTTTCGCCGAGCGTGAGCCCGGCGGTGACATACCAGTCATTGCCTATGGCGTGACTTACTTCGATGATTCTGCGGTCAGCCTTCCCGTCTTTGATGAGGTATACGTATGGAATGCCTTTCGCATCGCGCAGGACAGCTTTCTGCGGAGCCAGGACAGCCTGGGTGTCTTCGCCCATGATGACCTTGGTGCGCACGAACAGGCCCGGCAGAAGCTCCAGGTCAGGGTTGGGGAATTCTGCGCGGAGAAGCACGGTGTTTGTCGTCTCGTCGACGTCTACGCCGGTAAAGTTGAGATGGCCTACGGCGGGGTAGTACGAACCGTCCTGCATGGTGAGCGTGGCCTGGATGTTCGAAGGCATGACATGCCTGAGGCTCCCGTCTGCCGCCCTCTGCTGAAATTGCTTTTTCAGCGAATAGAGGTCGTCTGAGGACTGAGAAACTTCAACGTAGATGGGATCGGTCTGGTAAATCGTGGCAAGGGGCTGCACCTGGCTTGCAGAGAGCAGGGACCCTACAGAAAAATTGCTTTTGGTGATGATGCCGCTGATCGGCGCCTTGACTTCGGTTCTGCGCAGATTGATCTCTGCCGAACGCACAGAGGCCTGAGCGGCCTGAACATTGGCCTGGGACTGCTTGAGTGCGGCCTTGACGTCGTCATAGTCCTGCTGGCTGACCGATCTTGTGCGCAGCATGTCGGCTGTGCGCCGCTCGCGCAGCCTGGTCACCTGCAGATTGGCTTCTGCGCTGGCAAGCGCAGCCTTTGCGCTGTCGAGCGCTGCGCTGTATATGTCCGGCTCGATGCGGTAGAGCACGTCGCCTTCCTTGACATGGGAGCCTTCGGTAAAACAGCGCTCACGCATGATGCCGTTGACTTCTGGGCGTACTTCTGCAGAGCGGTATGCCGAGGTCCGGCCTGTCAGCTCACGTTCTATGGAAACCTTGTGAGGCTTCAGCTCGTACGTGGTGACGCGGATGGTGCGGGCAGCCATGGCAGCCTGCTGTGCGGCGGGCTTTTTGTTCAGATGGCTGTCAAGAAAATCGGTGACGTATTTCTGCACGGCGCTTACGGTGTCGCTGAACCAGTTGGAATCTTCGCCTGACGCCATGTCGCATCCGGCAAAAAGAAGAGGCAGCGCCAGAAGCACAGGCGCGGCAAAACGCAAAGTAGGCATGGTGATCTCCTGTGATCAGATGGGGCGGATGGCAGAAGCCATCAGTTTTTCCAGCCGCCGCCAAGGGCGAGGCACACTTCGGCAATGCTGGCGAGATGCTGGGCATGGGCTGCCGCAAGAGCCTGCTGGGCCGAGAACAGATTGCTTTCTGTGGTAAGCATTTCAAGATACGAGGCAAAGCCGTTGTCATAGCGCGAACGGGCATGGCCCACGGCCTTATTAAGGTATTCTACCTGGCGTGACAGGGCCTGTACCGAATTGGCGAGCTCTCTCTGGCTGACAAGGGCGTCCCTCACATCTTTGAAGGCTGTCTGTACTGTCAGCTCATAAGCTGCCACTGCCGCTTTTTTAGAGGCTTCGGCAGCGTCGACGCCACGCTTGATGGTCCAGAAATTGAGCGGCAGCGTGATGCCGCCGGTAAGCGCTGTGTACGAATTGCGGCTGCGCAGAAGCTCATTAAGCTCAATGCTTGCCGAGCCCAGCAGACCGGTGAGTGAAAACGAAGGAAAGAAATTTGCCCTGGCTGAACCAATATCGTAATTGGTCGCGCGCAGGTTGGCTTCGGCCTGACGAATGTCGGGCCGCCTGTCAAGAAGGTCGGAAGGTATGCCCGCGGGCAGCACGGGCGTGCGCGCGAGCGAGGTCATCAAAGACGCCGGGGCCTTGAGCGCGCCTTCTTTCATGATTTGAGCAGGAGAGCGGCCAAGGAGTACCGCCAGGGAAGTTTCTGCGGCGTTTTTTGCCATGCGGGCCGAGGCAAGGGCGTTTCTTGCGATCTCAACGTTAGCCCGTATGCTCAACAGATCAAGGTCGCTGATCTGGCCGTTGTCAAAGCGATTCTGATAAATACGCAGCGATTCTTCGCGGTTTTTCAGCACAGACGCGGCGATGCTTTCCTGCCATGTGTATGCGCTCAGCCAGAAATAGGCTTCTACCGTGCCGGCTGCCACAGACAGCATGACATGGTCTTTGGCTGCTTCTGTGGCCACAAGGCTTTCCCGGGCAGACTCGGCGGCGTTCCAGTACTTGCCCCAGAAATCAAGGGTCCAGCTTGCAGCGAGCAGACCTGAAAAGGTGTGCGTGTTCTTGCCGCCCTGGCGCAGAGCGATGGGAGAAGTAGCGCTGCGGGCCATGTAGCGCGCCCCTTCGCCTGATGCGGCTGGCACGGGGAGCAGAGCGTCGCGGGCGATGCCGAAGCCTGCCTGGGCCTGGTCGATACGAGCCAGTGCCTGAGAGATATTGCGGTTATTGGTCAGAGCTTCTTCGACCAGGGAGTTGAGCGTGGTATCACCGAAACGCTCCCACCATTTCTCCTGCAGGGTCTGCGATTGAGCGACTGTCCATTCCGCAGGCAACTCCATGGAAGGCCTTTGGTAATCCGGAGCAAGGCTGCACCCTGTGAGCGTCAGGATCAGGGCGGCAGGGGCAAGCCGAGTCAAAAAAGTTGTCATGTATGCTCCTTTGCCATGCAGAAAAATTTTTTTGCAGGCATTAAATCAAAGAAAGCAGCATGTTATGCTGTGCTGCAAAGGTGCTTGCGCCGTGTGCGCGGGCATCTGAAACGTTAGACATATCCTATGTTTGTTGTTATAAAAAGTCAAATACCATCAATAAATTGATAGATTGAACAGGACGTTCCGTCCTGCAGAGGGGAGGCGCAATGAACTGGACCATGGATCAGCTGAGGGCTTTTGCGACCACAGCGGAGCAGGGATCATTTTCTGCAGCGGGCAGAAGCCTGGGCAAGGCTCAGTCGGTCATAAGCACCCAGGTTGCCATGCTCGAAGATACGATCGGCGTCGAGCTGTTTGACCGGAGTTCGCGCTCACCCGTGCTCACAAGGGCGGGAAAAGACCTGTTTGCAGAGGCCAAGGCCATGCTGCGCCAGGGCAGCCGTTTTGACGCCTGCGCACTTGCCCAGTACAAAGGGCAGGCAGACAGTCTCAGCATCGCCATTGAACAGGGCATGCCGTTTCAGGCCGTTTCTGACACCATTGCCGCCATGCTGAAAAAATATCCGTTTGTCACCGGCAATTTCATTCAGAAAACATCTGACGAGGTGAAGCGCATGGTAGGGAGAGGCGAATCCCAGCTCGGGCTCGTGTTCGGCGATACTGACCGGGGTGACGAAAGCTTTGAATGGATATGCCTTGGACAGGTGAACTACTGCATCGTTGCCGCAAAGGACTCTGAGCTTGCACGGCTTGCCCGCGTAACCGAGCAGGATCTTTCCCAATACAGGCAGATTTTATATCGCGGCGGAGGCAGCTATCTTCTCAATTCTTCATGTTGGCAGGTCAATAACGTGTTTTGCGCGATTTACTGGGCCTCCCTCGGCATTGGCTGGACCGTAGTGCCCCGCATGGTCATGGAGCGCATCATGAAGGGCGAGCCTGACTTTTTGGGCAACCTCTGCATGCTCAGCATGGAACAGCTGGAACTGGCAGTGAATAATTTTTATCTCATCTACAATCAGGGTTTTGTGCGCAGAGAATTACTGGATTTTTTCTGCAGCGATCTGCGTGTCCGCTGCAGCAGTTTATCTACAGAAAGAAAAGGGTATTTTTAACAAGGTGGAATCGCAGATATCCGTCCCCCATGCGAAATGTCGACGTCAAAAGCGCTATCTGGCAACACGCCGGGCAGTCATATAGTATTTGTCGTAATAGGTTCCCTCTGCAAGGGTTTCTACCCGCACGGTTTTTCGCCTGTTGGGACTGTGCACAAAACTGTTGTTGCCTACGTAGATGCCGGAATGGTAGCCGTGCGGGGTTTTGAATACCAGTATGTCGCCGGGGCGCAGATTGCTCCTGCTGACTTTGGAGCCATAGCTTGCCTGGTCAAGACTCATGCGGGGGATGTCGATGCCGTTGGCGCGGCATGTCCAATACACAAGTCCGGAGCAATCAAAGCCGTGCGATGGAGAAATGCCTCCGCTCACGTAGGGCTTGCCAATTTGGCTTGTCGCTGTTGCCGCTATGGTTTTGCCGCTGCCATCCAGCCGTGCCGGAATGGGATTCGCCCTTTGTCCATGCCAGTTCCTGCCGCCGCGATAATGCCGGTTCATCGTTGCACTGCGGTATTGTGCCGAAGTTACATACGTGTGCTGCCGTGGCAGACGCTGTTTTTGAAAACCGCAACCGGTCATGGGCGCGAGTGACAGGCAAAGCAACAGAAAAACACTGAGTTTCAGCAGAAAACCCAAATTTTTATTCATTTTTATATCCGCAGAAGAAGGTTGGCAGAAATGCTCTTTTTTTTTATCCCACTTGCAAGTAATTGGCAAGTTTGTCGCTGAATTTTTGCAACATGCTGAAATACAAAATAAAAAAGGCGCATAAGCATGCGCCTTTCAAGGAACCGGACACCCGGCAGCAACCGTTACCGTTGCTTCCTTTCGGACCTGGCGGGGTTGGCGGCGCAACCGCCGCCCGGTTCCTTTGTATGCACATTAATAATAATGCCGTATTCTGTCAAACCTTTATTTTTAAGGTGCAGTCATAGAAAGTGCACAAGCATCCATGCCTGTTCATCTGATGCTTGGGAAGAGACTGCTCCCTCCTTTGCAAAACGGACGCGGCGCTTACCCCGGATTCAGGCCTGGCGGCGGCCTTTTAGAGCGCTTTCAGGAAATATTGAGGCTATTGCTCTGAAAAGCTGTACGAACTCATAGTCTCCATGCGCCAGCCATTTCGGTTAGCGCCGTAAGTGAAGGCTGCCTGCGTGCCCCTGGTGGAAGCGGCTGCGCCGCTTTAACAATCCGGGCTGCCCATGGCTGGCGAAACAGCCTTGCTTCCGGCAAAACGGTCCCGGGCATTTTTGAAAAAGCTCCAGGCCTGAAGACCGGAGTGGGGGATTGAACCAGAAGCAGAAATAACGATAAAAAACGCTTGCCAGGACGGATTCTTTGGTATATGCCTTTTCACGTGCCCAGATGGTGGAATTGGTAGACACGCTATCTTGAGGTGGTAGTGCCAACTGGCGTGGGAGTTCGAGTCTCCCTCTGGGCACCATCGGTTTTTGTTTTATTAGAGCGGAAACGATGCAACTTTTTACAATATGTTTCTAAGCCTGAATAGTTCCGCTATTCAGGCTTTTTTTGATGGTTCCCGGCATCATGGCTTGACTGCTGCAAGGTTGTCGCTGGCTGAGACGTCCCATGTTGCAGCCGTCTGCCAGGGCGCTTCAGAGTTTTGCCTGAAAAATAACGAATTCAACAGGGGTAGGATATGAACAAGCTTGCAGTTTGCCTTGTTTTGCTTGTTATGCTGGCCGCGCCTGCATACGGTGAGGCTGCCGGAAAAAACAGGGGGACGGCACAGGATGTGACCGTGAGCGAAGGGGAAGGAAGTCTTGCCGGGGTATCGTCTTATGAAGTATTTGCCGCCGATGAGTCCGAATACCGGACCAGTGTCGTGCTGTCAGCATCGCGCGCTGTAAGGGATTTCAGGATACTTGCCCTCAGCTTTAAAGATATGGGAAATGA
>JAGAZG010000223.1 GCA_017940105.1 Mailhella sp.
ACAGTGCTCGAAGAGCGCACGGTCGGCCCGTCCCTTGGTCAGGAATCCATCAACAGCGGCATTATTGCCGCCATGGTGGGCGCGGCTGCCGTTTTCGTCATTATGCCCCTCTACTACGGCTTGTCAGGCATCGTTGCTGACATCATGCTTGCCTTTACCCTTCTCATTCTCATGGCTGGCATGACGCTTTTCGGAGCTACCCTTACCCTGCCCGGCATTGCCGGCATTGTTCTGACCATAGGCATGTCGGTGGACGCAAACGTGCTTATTTTTGAAAGAATACGCGAAGAACTTAAAAAGGGTCTGTCTGCCATGGAAGTCATTGCTGCCGGTTTTGACAGGGCCAGCGTTGCCATCATAGACTCCAACCTGACGACGCTTTTGACCGCCGCAATCCTGTACCAGTTTGGCACAGGACCCATACGCGGCTTTGCCGTCACTCTTTCCCTTGGCATTCTGGCCTCCATGTTCACGGCCATATTTGTGTCACGCGCTGTGTTTGAATACTTCATGAGCCGTTCCATCAGCCAGAAAATAAGCATTTAGGACTAAGAGGTTTCTTCCATGGCTTTTGCTATACTTTCTAAAGAGACCCATTTTGATTTTGCCGGTTTTTGCCGTTTTGCCTATGTCATATCGGGCTTTTTTATTCTTCTCGGCATCGCGGCCATTGTCTGGAACGGAGGGCTCCGCTATGGCGTTGACTTCGCCGGCGGCGTCATGGTGCAGGTGCAGTTTGAAAAGCCTATTGGCGACGAGCAGGTGAAAAGCGCACTGGCTGGCGTTGACTTGCCAGGGCTCACCATACAGCAGGTCGGCTCAGACGGTGATGACTACCTGCTACGCTTTGCTTCGCAGAACACGGACAAAATCAGGGAACTGCGTGAGCAGGTGCTTGGAGCTCTGAAGTCAAGAATCCCTGACAATAATGCCTCCATAGCCCGTTTGGAATCAGTCGGCCCGAAAGTAGGCAACGATTTGCGCAACATGGCCATTGAAGCCCTGTTTTACGCAGTTCTGCTTATTACCGTGTACATCTCGGGCAGATTTGAGCATAGCTGGTTTGTTGCCGGAGCTATGTCGGCAGTGCTTTTTGTTGCGGTATACGGCGTTGGCTACTTTGGCTTGAACAGACTTTGGGGCGTGGCCGTGGGCATGCTCATTACGATTGCGTGCTGCTGGAGACTCAAGCTTAATTTTGCCCTTGGGGCCATTCTGGCACTGATGCATGACGTGATGGTGGTAACCGGTCTGATTACCCTGCTGGGTGTTGAAATTGACCTGAACACCATTGCCGCCCTTCTGACCATCATAGGCTATTCCATCAACGATACCATTGTTGTCTATGACCGCATTCGAGAGAACCTGCGTGCCATCCCGGCCGATGCAGAGGTTAAACCGACCATGCAGCAGGTTATCAACGCATCTGTCAACCAGACTCTGGCCAGGACTATCATGACCTCGGCCACTACCATTGTGGCAAGCCTTGCCCTGTATTTCCTGGGCGGCAGCGTCATACACAATTTCGCCCTTACCATGAGCCTGGGCGTTATTTTTGGCACGTGGTCGTCTATTTTCATAGCTTCGCCCATTCTTATGTCATTTGGCGATATAGGCCTTTACCATAAGAAGGCGCAGGCAAACAGCGACTACGAGCGTCCCGGCGAACATGGCGTCGTGTGATCTGCTTACAGCGTGACAGCAACGGAAGCTGCCTCCCCTGCGGGAAGCGGCTTTCTTTTTTAAAGGGGAAAATGGCAGCGGACGGTATGGCTGGCGGAAAGCTGGCGCAGCGTTGGCATCTCCAGGCCGCACAGAGGTTTTGCATGTGGGCAGCGTGGGTGAAAGGCGCATCCGGAAGGCGGCGCCAGCGGACTTGGCATTTCGCCTGAAAGAACAACGGCTTTTCCACGGCGTGAAAAATCTCTGCTGGGCGCTGTTTCTAAAAGTGCCTTTGTGTACGGATGAGCCGGATGAGAAAAGAGCTCTTCGCAGTTGGCCTGCTCCACCAGTCTTCCAAGGTACATGACGGCAACACGGCTGCTCATGAATCCTACCACGCCCAGGTCATGCGAAATGAAAAGGCTTGCAAGGTTCATGCGCTCCTGCATGTCTTTCAAAAGATTCAGTGCTTGCGCCTGAACAGAGGCGTCCAGAGCTGAAACGGGCTCGTCACAGATAAGTATCTGCGGTTCGACGATCAAAGCGCGGGCGATGGCTATGCGCTGCCTTTGCCCGCCGGAGAACTGGTGCGGGTAACGTGATGCATGTTCTGGCAGCAGGCCTACGCTTGCCAGCATTGCCTGGACCTTATCCTGAATTTCTTTTTGCGACAGGCGTTTTCCTGATGCCTTTTCCGTGAGCATAAATGGTTCTGCTATGGATGATCCGACGCTCTTTCTGGGATCAAGAGAAGAAAAGGGATCCTGAAAAACCATTTGCATTCGTTTACTCCGCTCAAGGCGGGGGATGGACGGCAGAGGTCTGCCCTCCAGCAGTACATCTCCGGAAGAAGGCGCCATGAGCCCGGAGGCAATGCGGGCGAGAGTTGACTTGCCGCAGCCGGATTCGCCAACCAGGCCGAGTGTTTCACCCTTGCAAAGAGACATCGTTATATTGTCAACGGCTTTGACAATGGCGTTGTGTTGTCCAAGAAAGCCGCGTTTTACAGCAAATTCACGGCTAACATGATTTAATGCCAGCAGAGGTTCCATTTTAACCTTCGGGTAAGCAATTTTTCTACGACGTGAAGACAGCATAAAAGTTATTGCACGGACAGTTTATCTCAGCCTTATAGGGGCCGCAAGAGGTATAAAATTGCTGGACAATGCAGCTTTCCTTTATTAATGCAGAGCAATACGTTGGCGCATTTTTAAAGCAAATGCTGCGCTCAGCATCTGCTGCCGGGCAGCCGGAAGCGTGCGCTCCGGCGGGCTGCGTGTTTTTTGGCGCATGGGGCGCTGATGTGTTTAAGGATTATTGCGTGTTCTGGCCGTTTTTTAAGCGGCATGTTCAGGAGTGGTTATGCTATACCGGTTGTTTGCCGTCTGCCTGCTGGCCGTTTTTTTGCTTATGCCCGGGCGTGCCTGCGCAGATTCTGCCGTGTTCGGCTTTGCCGATGTACAGGCAAAAGCCCAGGATCTGGCTCAGAAGGACTGGGCAGACGTTCAGCCTGCTCCGGAGTTTCTGACAAAACTGGACTATGGTGAGTGGAGCGGCATACGCTTTCGCAAGGAAAAGGCCATATGGGCAGACGAAGGGCTGCCGTTCAGCCTGCAGTTTTTTCATGAAGGGCTGTATTATGACCGCCCCATAAAAATGCATGTCGTCGATGCTGACAGCGTCAGCGACATAGCTTTTGACCCTTCCCTGTTTCAATACGGCAGTGAAAAACTGGCCCGTCAGGTTGCGGAAGCATCCGGGCTTGATTTTGCGGGATTTCGTATCCACTACCCGTTGAACAGGCCGGATTATAAAGATGAAGTGGCCATTTTTCTAGGCGCATCTTATTTTCGTGCGTTGGCAAAAGGCAACCATTACGGCATATATTCGCGCGGGCTTGCCCTTGACACTGCTTCACCCCAGGGGGAGGAGTTTCCGTATTTCCGTGAATTCTGGGTTGTAAAGCCGCATGAAGAAGATGTGAGCATAACGGTATTTGCCCTCATGGACAGCCCACGGATGGCTGGGGCGTACCGCTTTGTCATTACGCCTGGCGCCCCTACAGTCATGGACGTGAAATGCGCTTTATTCACCCGCAGAAACGCAAAGAATTACCAGAA
>JAGAZG010000224.1 GCA_017940105.1 Mailhella sp.
AAGCAATCGTGCAAAACATGCTCAACGCCCCAGGGCTTAAAGCGCGGCTGAACGCCATAGACAGCAAGGCCGGCGTCCTGGAATTTGCCGACAGCATTGGCGTGCAGCAAAAGCTGGCCGGCTACCGCACAGCCATGCAAAACGCTGTTGCCGAGCTGCGCGCCTTATACGGTGCAGACAGGATACCCGAAGATCTCGATGCCGCCATGTCGCTGCAAATACACACGGGGCAAACCATGAAGAACTTGCTTAACGCCAAGTTCGAACCAACAAACCCCAGCGTTGTTGATGCCAAGGAGATGCAGGAGTACATTAAAGAAGAGCTGGCGTCCCCGGCGCAGCATATGGCGGTGGAAAAAGCCCTGTCCTCAAAGGCGCAGGCCATGGGCATCACGCTCAGCAGGCGCGCTGAAGTCCTGCTTGCCAACGCTCTTCTCGAAAATCCGGCAAACAAGACCGCCATGGATGCAGCCGCCGATCCCGAGACCCTGCAAAACGCCATCGATGGCATGGAACTCGATGCGGTCCTGCAGACGCAAAAGCAAAAGGTCGAAACGCTGTACGGCATGTATGCATCCCAGGTTCCGCCGGAATCCCGCGCCCTTCTGCGTGCGTTCATCGAGGGCTGTCCATTCGCTCCTTCCACGGCTGCCGCTTCCGAAGCCCTTGTGAAGGACATGGCCGGACGCATAAAGGAATGGAAAAACCTAGACGGATCCGAACAGGTCCGGCAACCGCTGAACGACGTCTTCAAGGAGACTTTCAGCAGCGACCTCCAAAAGCTGCAGGACGCCCCAGGCGAAAGCACCAAGTACACGGACAACATCTACACTACCATGCTCGTGGATTCCCACCGCAACAGTTTCAGCATCAACGGCACGCCCACGGGCGGCACAGGCAAGACGAATGCCGTTGCCCATCAGGAGATCACCACCGCCCTCAAAAACGCCGTTCCCGATCCCAGGGACCAGCAGATGCTGAGCAAGCTGATGAACCAGCGTATGTGGGCCAACATGATGATAACGGTCACGACCGGCATGCTGCCCAATGGCACCATGCTGGACGGCCTGCCCGGCGGCAGCACCCTGCCGTCCACGCCTCCCGGCAACAATCCGATGCTGCAGGACCTCCAAGGCCATCCCGCGACGTTTGCCGTGACCGTGTCGCCGGACAAGAAGACGGCCCGGGTGACGGCCACCATGACGCAGCAGATCAATTTCCTGGGCTCCATGCGGATCGACGGGAAAATGCCCGGCATCGGCGGGGTAAAGCTGACGTTCGATTTCCAGATCAACCTGAACGCCCACGAACAGGGGCAAAGCGTGACCGACTTCAGCATTGGCCAGGAAGTCATGTCCTTGGAACGCCTGAACGCAACGTCTTAGAAAGCCTGCACAGGCATGCCTGCGCACCAGTTTTTTGGGGAGGGAATCCCTCCCCCCCAAAAAAAAACGTCCGCAACGAATATCACAGACTTCTGGCCGGGATGCGTCCGTACCGGCCTGAAGGCAGAAGTCTTAAACCAGAACGGAAATAACGATAAACAGCCGTCGCCTGCGCCGACTTTCCGGCACGATGCTGACCCTTTCAATGGAACTGAGGAGTACTCATGGAATATACTTCGCTTCTGCGTGAATTAAGCAGCACCCTTGGATTTGACCTTGCCATCTCTGACAGTGGTACATGCGGCATCATTTTTGATGAGGATGAGGTCATGTTTGAAATCAATGAAAAACGCTTGTTCATCATAGCAGATCTAGGTTCTTGCAATGGGCGCGAAGACGCCTGCATGAGCCTGCTCAAGGCTTCCAACCTCGGACTGGAAACAGGATTTTCATGCCTTGGCATCGATGATGCCCGCGATCAGTTCACACTCTGCCGCATATTGGAAGGAGACCTGTCATATCCTGATTTTGAAAAGCTGCTTGCCATATTCGTCGAAGCGGTCCGCTACTGGAAAAAATGGCTCAGCCTGCCGCCTTCTGACGCATATAAGGAAACTCCTGCCATCACGTTTGGAGACAACGTGCTAAGGATATAAAACCGCCCAGGTTCATTCTGCCCATTTCGTTTACCTTGCGGCAAATTAAAATACGACGCAGATAACAAAAAAAAGAATTCCTCCATGTCACAGGTTAATTTGAACAGTGCTGTACAACCGCTTCATTCAGAATCCCAGGAAATTACCGCATCCCGTTCATCAGCTGCTCCGTCTGCACCAGAGTCTGATCCCGCTCTCGCACACGCCAGTCCTGCTCCGCAGCAGGAGCACCGGGTAAGGCAGATGGAGCAAACTTTCCCAAAAGCAGACGAAGTGCTGTGCAACGCCCGGCCAGCTGGGGCCGAACCAGAGCCCGGCGTAAATGAGAATGAATCTGCAAAGTTTCTGTTTGAGGATGAAACGTGCCCTGCTGCCATAGCCAATGCCGAAGAAATCCTTGAAACCGTGTTTGATGGACTGAAAAAGGCGGACGCGAAAGAGATTGAACGGCGAGAAAAAATTATCAATAAAGCGCTGGACAAACTGCCCGATGACGCTCCGCAGGCGCTTTTCTCAGGATTAGCCACAGCACTGTCGCATTTGGGTGCGCTCTCCATGGGGCGCAGCATCCTGGCTGATATGCAAGCAAAAAACAACGAGCTGAAAAACGCCGCTCCGCATGAGCGCCCAGCCATGCTTGAAGAAATGCAGGGACTGTGGCAGGCGCTTGAAATGGCCGAACAGGGGCTTGCGCGCGAAGAAAACAAAGCTTCGGCCGCTGTTGTGCTTTTCTGCGAGGATATTGCCTCATGCCGTGAAGCCATGCGCAGCATGATCGCGCTGGCCATGGAAGGACTCATCCCGCAGGACACGAATGAAATCGTACGTCATGGGCTGATGTCCGATGCGGTATGTGATGCCCTTGCCACGCTTAAGCTGACCACAGGAGCACCTCTTTCCAGCATAGCCTCGCCCATCGCACAGGCCATGTCTGCCGCCCAGACTGTGCTCAACCAGCGCGACATGGAACTCTCGCTGCCTGCCATCCTGGATGCGCTCGCCGCTGACACCAGTCCGCAGAATGTCAACGCTATGGCGGACTACCTGTTCATGGATTCCTACCCGGGCACCATGGACGCGGCTTTGCTGCTCAAAAAGGCACTTGTTCCGCAGAATCCGCAGGCACTGCAGGGAGTGAAACTCCTGCATACCCTGGGGGCCGCACGAAGGGCGATCTTTCAAAAACTCTTTGCCGAAGGAGTGCAGAATCCAGAAACGTCATCGTCCGTGCATGGTTTTGACCTGACCCTTGAGCAGATGAAAAAGCTCGCCGGCCGCGAAGGCGTGCGCGACATGGGCTACCAGATAGCCAATCTCATCGCCCTGGAAGTTAAGGCCTGCCGTTCAGGTCTGCTGGACAACGTGTTGCTTCATCTCAACAAGGGCAAAACGGAAGACGACCTTCCCCTGCTTCGCGAAAAGGCGGCTGCCGATACCATGCGCAAGTCCGCCCTTATGGAAGAGCTGGGCGTGGCGCGCATCGTGCAGAGCCTGACTGCCATTGATCCAGCCTCCAGCTCTGCTGACGACATTGAATTGGCAATGATTGAGGCGGCCCGACGCTTCGCCATGGGACTCATGGGGCTGACTTCTGAAGAAAAAATAGGCAAGGCTGTTGCTAAAAGCGCTAAAGCCATGCAGTCAGCAGCAAATGCTGGAGCAAGGGAAGGATTCTTTTTGCAGGGCGCACAGGCAAAGGCTGCTGATTTTCTGGATAGCCTCACCGTAAGAATCACAGGCGTCATTGATCCGGACAAACGCCCGGTTTCTGGAGACCCGGACGGAACAAAGCGCAAGCAGATGGACGGAGCCATGCGAATGATTTATGGCCCTATGTTCATGCAGATGAGCAGCGTCAGCAAAAGATTGCTGACGGGTACTGGAGACAATGACC
The DNA here is from genome assembly GCA_017940105.1 of Mailhella sp. Taxonomy (GTDB): domain Bacteria; phylum Desulfobacterota; class Desulfovibrionia; order Desulfovibrionales; family Desulfovibrionaceae; genus Mailhella. Next base: position 3,936 of record JAGAZG010000224.1, read on the forward strand.
TTGCCAAAGATCAGGCATTTCTAGCAGAAAAACTTAAGCAGTTCGGGATAAAACGCTCTCAGATTGATCAAAGCATTCTCGCCATGCTGCGTCTTTCTCCCCTGGAAGACCGCCGCGAGGCTCTGAGAGTCAGACTGGCAGCTCTCCGCGAGCGCAGTTCTTCTTCTCTCATCTCGTCCATGAAGACGGCCGCCAAAGCGCTGGGCAAGGCCCCTTCGCGCAAGGCCGAAGCCGAGCGTCTGGAGGCAGCGCGCAACGTGCGCAGGATATTCAATATGCAGAAGCGCATTGACTCGCTTACTGAAGAGCTTGCCGCGCAGAATGAACCGGACGCTGGGCGCATGCAGGAACTGAGCACGCTGCACGTCCAGATGCACGGACTGCTGCTCAAGCTGGACGGCATAGACCCCGCGACACTCCTGCGCATGCGTCCGACCGGAAGAATCCCTGTGATCGAAGAACTTTCCGGCTCTTTTGAAGCAGCCCGCGCAGTCATTTACCTTGCAGGGGACTTCCGCACAAAAGACAGGAAAGAGATCGCGTCTCTGGAGGCGGAGATTAAAGAAATCGACCAGCAGCTCCGCAATTCCATTGACCAGGCCTGCGCGCTTTTTGGTTCGGACAACGTGGGCCAGCTTAACCGTGCCATTACGGCTGCATTCATGGACGTATTCGTGCAGTCAGGAGCTGAAGCGGGAGAATTCCATCCACATTCCCCTGCAGTCATGGATAAGGTGCGTGCCAGGCTGAACGAATGGGGCATACCGGCAGGCGGAGGAGGCCTCATTGAACTGCTGACTCAGCGCATGGCAAATCGGCTCTCCACGCCCGATGGCAACCTCGATGTCAACCGCATCGACATTATGGCTTCGTTAAACATGCAGAATAAGGCCATACGTCTGGCAGCAGACCAGCAGATCATTGAAGAGCAAGGAAATGACGAGCTCACCTCCCAGACAATAAAACGGCGTGATAACATAGCAGCCCAGATGGTTCAGCGCAACCAGGAGGCACGCCTTTCGCACGGTCTGGGCAGCACCTTGTCAGCGCTTGGCCGAGGCGAAGGATTTGTCTTTAATATTTCCAAGGGGTTAGAGATAGGGCTGGAGGCCAACCCTGATACTTCCAGCATTGTAGATGCAAGTATTGCCTATCTCACGCCCAGCGTCACCATTGGAGCCCTGCGTGAAAATGAACTCGCCGTACATGCTGACGGCCAGGGCGGATTCATGGTTTCCATGGGAGCGGAGACCACCGGTTCTCTCGGCATCGGACTGGAGTTTACGCTGGGGAGTTTTGCCCTCAACGCCCCCGATGAAGAAAAAGGCGAAAAAGAACCGGCCGTTTCGTTTGAAGCCAAGGTTGCCACAGCCAAAGCCAGTGCCAGGTATGAGCGAGGGTCAGCCAGCGGAGTCATGCTGCATTTCTCTTCGGCCGACGCCTGCCGTGCCTTTCTCTCGGACTACATGAAGCCAGGCTCAGCCCGGCACAGGAAGAATGGCGGCGATCTGTGGCTCACATGCGACAGGCTGTTCACCGTTGAAGGCGGCCATGTCACCAAGTCATTCAGCATGGGAGCTACCCTGGGCAGCCTTGAAGCCGTATGCCTGTTTGCCAAGGCAGCGGTTAACGGACCATCAGCTTCACTGGAGCTTTCATCCACAAGGCGTTCGTCCACCGAGCAAAACGCTCATGGCTACACTGAAGTCTTGCAGACGAACGGAAAGGTGAGCTTTACTATTAACAAAGGCATCAACGCAGCCGCAGAACTTTCCGTTGAACCCGGCATTGATGGTGGACTGGACTTTAAAGGCGGCGGACATGATAAGAATATCAGTCCGTTTAAAAAAAGCGAGTACACGTGGGAACCAGCCTCCGTTACCTTCATCTCACGAACGGAACGCATGTACGACGGCACCATTGCTGGCGGCAGTACTATTCAGTGCTCCATGGCAAAAGGCTCCAGATCGATCGAAGAAGTGTTAGCCGCACTTGGACTTGACCAGGAGCAGCGCGCAAACATGCAGGATCCGAACAACGCATTCGCTGCCAGGATCATGGACGCATTTGACGCCGCCGGAAAAGAAGACAGCATTTCAGTAACCTGGAGGCTCAGCCGGCAGGGGCTTGCCCGGCTTCGCGGCATGGAAGCTTCCATGCGTCTGGCCCGCCTCAACGGCGGCAGCGCCGGTGGAAAAACGCTGGCTCAAATGCAAAAAGAGTACAGCCAGCTTTTGACCGACCGAACATTGTATGAACCTGCGGAATTCAGCGTGGAAAGCAAAGAAGAAAAAATCAGCAGCAGTCGCAAAGTGCTGGCCTACAGCCAGAGCCAGACATTGGCTAACATAGGCAAGATTTCGGTAGAACTTGTGGAAGCAGATGCCGCCTGAGAAAAGTGGCAGCCAGGCGAAGAACAAAAAAACGGCATCGTGATTTTTTACCGGGACAGCCTGTTAACAAGCTGTCCTCCAATGCCGTTGCCGACAAAGCAAATGGCAATAAAAAGAATGGCTGACAGCAGGCTGCCATGCCCGAACATCAGGTAAAAGCAATTGGCCACGCTGTGCTCGGCTCCAATGAGAATGAACACCATGACTGACGCAATGGTGATAAAGCTCTTGGCCGTATGCACTTCCCTGTCTGAACGCCATGCAGCGACGCCAATTTCCATAAGAGCTCCGCAAATGACGGCGGCAAACAAGACCTCGTGCCATGGACGGACAGCCAGCTTGGCAGCCGCAATGGCTCCAAGCTGCTGCATGCACTGCAGATGAGCCATAAAAACAAAAACAGCAAGCAGGCAGCATCCAAGCAAGTTGCCAAGAAAAATGACAACAAGGTCAAAGAAGTCAGCGCAGCTGCGCGCCATGCCGGCCATGCCTGTATACAGCTTGCGCCTGTACATGACGACGGACATCAGGCCGAGAGCAAAGAGCATGGCTCCAACGATATGATTTTCAACCGAAGCATAAGCGCAGCAGCCCAGGCTTATAAGTACGCCGGCCATAATTGCCGGGATGAAGCAACGTGCAATCATGCAAAACCTCCTTCAAAATAAAGCCCTGGGAATTTTGTGCAGGGCTGCGGCATTGCCCGCGCTGCATACATGATGACGCTTTATTGCCTGACCGCCCGCACAAATAAAATCACGGCGGCGGCAAGAAGAAACATAATGACAATGCGCCGGAACATCTGCCGATCAATGTGCCTGCCCAGCCGCACTCCCAGCTCTCCGCCAGTGAGAGCGCCTGCTATCCCTGCAGCAGATATCTGCACCAGTTCCATGGTATAAAGACCTGCGCATGCCTGCGAAATCACGGTCATTGCTCCGGAAAGCATGTAAAAAACGCTCATATTCCCCCGGGCGCGGTCTGGCGTCCACTGCGTCAGCAAAGCATATATCCCCAGAGGGGCACCCACCATGGCCACCGAAGAATTGACAAAACCGCTCGCAGTACCGGCAAAAAGGCCGCATAAAGGACTATCCGGCAGCCGCCACGCGGAACTTTTTTGAACCGTCTGCATTCCTACAAAAAGGGCGATCATGATGCAAACCATGATCTGCAGCACCTGCATGGAAGCGATCTTCAGTATCCAGACGCCGATAAGGCAGCCCGGAACAGCTCCAATAACAAGTTCCCTTATATCTTTGAACGTGCAGGATTTGTGATAGGCAATGCTCAACTGCATGGAACCAAACAGACCTACAAGGCACGAAACCAGAACTGCATCAGAAGGGGTGAGCACAAGCGTAAGCAACGGCATGGCCGCCATAACACCGCCCACTCCCGTCGCGCCGCCGACAAGGCCCCCGACAAACCAGCCAAAGGCCACCATGAAATAAACAAAAAAGTTCTCCATGGCTGAATCATCCCATTATGCTTTGCGCCATGCCGGCGCTAAGAAAACCTGCAGCAATGACACGTTGCCAATTACGTACCTCAGCATTTATACCTAACCGTATTTTATGGCATTATCAATATATGAGCGGCATGCCAGAAATCATGGAAAGGTTACGCAATAAAATGCTACAATCTTTTCTGCCGCACTGGATTGCAGAAATATACGCTATGAGCTAACGTTAAATCGTCTTCAAAAGAAAACCTTGATCCAGTAGGCTACCATGAAGCGCATTTTCCTTACTGCCGTTCTTGGTCTGGCTATGACAGCAGGAGCAATGCATGCTCAGGCTGCTACCATCGGAGGTTCATTGAATATCACTTCTCCGGGAATCGGAGTCGACATTTCCGTTGGTGACGGGTACAGCGGGTATGACTATTCGCCTGTTCCGGTCATACCGGTGGCAGTTGCACCTCCGCCGCCCAGGCATCGCCATGTTGCTCCGCCGCCACGCCCGCATGGTCACAGGCACATAGCTCCTCCCCCGCAACCGCGACCGCACGGACCTGCCCGCATCCATCGCGGCCCAGGCCCCAGGCCGTACCCACCGGCGCATGTCAGACCTCAAAGACCAGGTCCCAGACCTTACGGACCCCCGCCGCGTCCACGGCCAGCCCCAAGGCCACGCCATTACCGGTAGCATGCACTGAAAAGTGCCATTTTTCGACCCCGATCCATACAGGATCGGGGTCTCTCATTATTCCTCAGCAGCGGTGCATTATATGCATATGCAACCAGTTGCCAGCCTGCAGAGTCCTGACAGCCAGCTGAAGGCAACAGTGATTTCTCTTACCTGCCCATGAACTCTTCGAGCTTCACATAGACCTCGCCTGGCTTGTCAGTCAATTCAACCGCGTAAGACACAGGAAATTCCCTTTCCTCTCCAGGACCACTCCAAACCAGCACGGCGGAACAGCTGCAGGAACGGGCTTTTTCGTCCTCCTTTTGCGTTCGCACCGCCCTGACCTGCCAGTTTTCCTTGTCCAGCGCTTTCTCGCGGGCTTTCTTGTCCAGCAAAAACTTTGAAGACTGGTCACTCGTTCCAAACGCGCCAAGAAAGTCCTTGATGTCCTGATCCTGCGCGTTCCCCAGCTTGGCAAGGCCAATAAGCATGTCCACGCCCTGCAGCTTCTGCCTGATATTTTTCTGGGCCTGCTCTATGACGGCGGCTTTCGCCTCAGCCGAAGAACACTCCGGCGCTTTTTTGCCCAGAAAGAAATCTGAATTGTAGTAAAAGAGCGTGCCCGCCAGGGCAGCCGCCAGGATCAGCAAGACGGAATTTTTACCCATGAAATTCTACCTCCTTGCGTGCCTGACCACGCAGATGTAACGCGGCCAGATGCAGAATCTGTTGGAATCCTTTTTCTTCATTCCGGCAGCTTAGCCGATGCCCCCCCAAAAAAACGACCTCGGAAAGTTGCTTCAGAATACCTTTTGATGCAGCGGCATGTCAAACTGTCACAGTCAGAGACGCATACTCCGTACCGCTGCCTTTTCGGTTCTTGCCAATGCGCACGCTCTTACCTATACTCTGACTTCCCGTCGATTTAAAACAGCATGCCATAAGGGGGCATACATGCGCAGCCTTTTTTCTTTCGCAGTGCTGCTTCTTGTAATCCTTGCCGCAAGCGCGGCAGCGGCTGAAAAGCAGGTTTTTGTCAACCCGGACGACCCATTATACATAAATAGCAAATATAAATTCGAACTCGCGCTGCCTCCAGGGCAGTGGGGAGGCCAGGAACAGGAAGACGGCTGCGGCGTAACTTTCAGCGACGCCGCTGACGGAGATGAAGAATTTACAGAAGTGAGGGCATACGTTGTTCCCAGAAACGGCATGTCTTTTCAGCTCCTTTTTGATGAAGAAGCAAAGGGATACATGGACGTGCTCCACGAAGACCTTTCGTCAGAGAAGGACTGGTTTGCCCTTACCGCCGATTCCGGGCGCGCGTATGTATACGTAAAATATTTTATCAGCGGCGACCTGCTCAATATTCTCTGCATTTCCAGTTCCAAAGAACAAAAAGCGACTTTTGACTACGCCGTGCCGTTCATATCAAAAAAATTCAGACCCGGTTTCGGCAAATAACATCAGCCCTGTTTTCTCAGCGCATCAGCAAAACGCATGCCTTTCTATTCACCACGCATCGGACGTTATAAAATCCCTGTCAAAAAGGCTGGCAGCAGGCAGCGTTTTTCTTTATGGAGCCAGAGTTGAAACTTTCTGCCTACGCGAAGGCCAGAACAGCCTGCTCATATTTTTTTGCGGGATCAGGCCTTGCCTACGGCATGCTCACTTCCCGCATGCCCGCTCTGGCCATGCAGACCGGAGCGAACGAGGCCGAAATCGGCCTGCTTCTGCTCTGCCTGGGCGTCACAGGCATGGCGGCGCTTGCGGTCAGCGCATGGATTCTTGACAGGTTTTCCAGCCGCAGGCTCCTGCTGGTCAGCACGCCGCTGCTCTGCCTTGCCCTGCCGCTTGCGGGACTTGCCGCTTCACCCATTCAGCTGGGCCTTGTCTGCATTGCCATCGGCATTTCCATAGGATTCATGGATGTTTCCATGAACACACAGGCAATACAAATTGAAAAGCAATTCTCTCGCCCCTGCGTATCTTCCATGCATGCCAGCTACAGCATCGGAGGCATTGCGGGTTCTGCAGCAGGGGCGCTTTTTGCTGGATGCGGCTCTTCGACTCTTGTAAATTTTCTTTGTGTCATGGGGCTTTATTTCTGCTTCTATCCATTGGCATTCCCGCATATGCCTGCCGACGCCCCCGTAAAAAATGAGGGGGGCGTCACGCCTTCTTTCCGCATCCCAATTTTCGTCCTTATCTGCGGAGCGCTTGCCACCGCCGCCTATTCCGCAGAAGG
>JAGAZG010000225.1 GCA_017940105.1 Mailhella sp.
AAATATGCCGCTCTCTTTTGCAGCGGGCGGCATCACATGGGGTTCAATTTTAATCTTTTCTCAATAGATCAAGCTTGTCAAACAGTTTGAAGGCAAGGCTCATGATGATTGCAATAATGGTGGCAAGCACCATGCCCTGGACGGATATGGAGCCAAAGGTCAGCTTTGCGCCGCTCAGCCCGACAATCATGATGACGGAAGTCATGACCAGGTTGGAAGATTTGCTGTAGTCCACTTTGCGTTCAACCAGCACGCGCAATCCAGAAGCTGCAATGACGCCAAAAAGCAAAAGGCAAACGCCGCCCATGACAGGCACGGGGATGCCGCGTATCAGTTCAGAGAGCTTGCCGATAAACGACAGCAGTATGGCCATGACGGCGGCCCCGCCTATGACCCATACGCTGTAAACCTTGGTAATGGCCATAACGCCTATGTTTTCGCCATAGGTGGTATTTGGGGTGGCGCCAAAAAAGCCGGAAAGTATGTTGGAGCATCCGTCGGCAAAAAGCGATCGGGAAAGACCTGGGTCTTTTATAAGGTCTCTGCCCACGACATTTCCGGTGACGAGCAGGTGGCCGATATGTTCGGCAAGCACGACCAGGGCAGCCGGAGCAATAATGAGAATGGCGTCAATGTCGAATGTGGGCTGGTAGAAGCTTGGCATCTGAAACCAGGGGGCGTTGATGACAGGGGTAAAATCCACCATGCCGAGAAAGAAAGCAAACACATACCCGCAAATAACGCCGAACAGCACGGGAATGATGGCGAGAAAACTTTTGAAGGCTACCGAACCGACAACCGTTATGGTAAGCGTGAACATGGATACCATGACGTTTTTCATGTTGATGCTGTCGCCGGTAAGTCCGGCCATGCCGGCTGCCGTTGGCGCAAGTTCAAGGCCGATGACGGCAATGATCGCGCCCATGGCGGCAGGCGGAAAAATCATATCGATCCATGCCGTGCCGGCAAATCGTATGATGATGGAAAACAGGATGAACAACAGACCGAAGACTATGAATCCTGACTGGGCAGAAGAATAGCCGCTGGACGCAATGATCACCATCACCGGCGAGATAAAGGCAAAGCTTGAGCCCAGGTACGAAGGAATTTTGCCTTTTGTCAGAAATAGATAGAGAAGGGTGCCTATGCCGTTCATGAAAAGGCAGGTCGTAGGATTGACATGGAACAGAAAGGGAACAAGCACTGTCGAGCCGAACATGGCAAACAGATGCTGGATGCTCAACGGGATGTTTAAAAGAAGCGGCGGTCTTTCTTCTACCTGGATGACATGAGGTCTCACGGCATTACTCCTCTGTTAATGCTTTTGAAAATTGGCGTATGGTAGTATTAACGCCGTGCCTGCACAAGAGAAAACTCAAGGTATTTTTATGCAAGTCATAGCCCGTATGCACAATGATCTTAAGGAGAAGTTCGGTGTGCCAAGGCAGAGCGGCCTTGCGCCCCATCTTTCAGGAACGGTTGTCTTTGAACCCGGATACCGCAATCCGGAGGCTCTGCGCGGTCTGGAAGGTTTTTCTCATATCTGGCTGATATGGCAGTTTTCAAAAAATAAGGATGTGTGGTCTCCAACGGTAAGACCGCCACGCCTGGGGGGAAACAAGCGAATTGGAGTGTTTGCCTGCAGGTCGCCTTTCCGGCCCAATCCTCTGGGACTTTCATGCGTAAAGATAAGCGGCATTGATCTGCGCACACCAGACGGACCCGTCATACATGTCCTTGGCGCAGATCTGACGGACGGTACTCCCATTTTTGACATAAAGCCATATCTGCCGTCGGCAGACTGCATACCGGAAGCGTCATCAGGGTTTGCCGGCAGCCTCGGCGATAAAGCATTGCTGGTTGAATTTTCTCCTCATGCTGCCGGCATGCTGACAGAAGACCAGAAACTCATCGTGAAAGAACTGGTGCAGCAGGATCCCAGGCCGCGTTATCAAAACGATCCATCGCGCCTGTACGGCATGAAGTTTGCAGAGTTCGACATCCGTTTTAAAATAATTGGAAACGTTGCCGTTATTTGTGAAATAATTAATTATTTTCATTCTAAGCATGTTGTGAAATAATAAAAAACAAAACGTTCTTGACATGGATGCTGGTTATGTATTTAACTCGTTAGAGCGGTAATAAGCCGTTTTTGGGCGGTTTTTGTTGGACTCATGTTTCTGTTTTGGTGTCATCAGTCAGCTGTAAAGGAGCTTTAGGCATGGATGAACGCAATTTGGCTGAGCTTAAAACCTTGAGCAAAGAGGCGAGAAAGCTCTTCATCGAAATGATGGCCAACCTTGGCGTTGGGCATATCGGCGGTTCTCTTTCCATCATCGACGCGCTGGTTTACCTGTACTACCGCGAAATGCGCGTTCGTCCTCAGGAGCCACGCTGGGAAGATCGCGACCGGCTTGTCATTTCCAAGGGGCACGCAGGTCCCGCTTTATACGCGCTGCTGGCCATGAAGGGCTTTTTTGACAAGAAGGAACTCATGACCTTGAACAAGCTCGGCACGCATTTGCCCAGCCATTGCGACATGAAGCTCACAACCGGTATCGACATGACCGCAGGTTCGCTGGGGCAGGGGCTTTCAGCGGCCGTTGGCATGGCCATTGCCCTGCGCATGCAGAAGAAAGACTCCAGGGTTTACTGCATCGTTGGCGACGGCGAGGCTCAGGAAGGTCAGATTTGGGAAGCTCTCATGTATGCCGGCTCGCAGCAGCTTGACAACCTTGTCGTAATTATTGACGACAATGGCATGCAGATTGACAACTACACGGATGCCTTGAATGCGGTTCGGCCATTTGACAAGCGCCTTGCAGCTTTTGGCTTTGAAGTCATCAATGTCGACGGACATGATTTCAATCAGCTCGACAACGCATTTTACAAGGCCAAAACCATTAAAAAGCGCCCGACAGCCGTTATCATGTCCACAGTCAAGGGCAAGGGATTTTCTTTCTGTGAAGGAAAGCTCAGCAACCATAACATGAAAGTTTCAGCAGACGATCTTGCCTCCGCGCTGAAAGAACTTGCATAAGGAAAATGCCATGCTTGAATCTATTGAAATGCGCAAAGCGTATGGCGACACCATGATTGAACTTGCCGCAAAGAACCCCAAAATCGTTTCTTTGCAGGCTGACCTTACCGGCGCCAACGGCATGAAGGAGTTTCACGCTAAATATCCTGACCGCAGCTTTAACGTCGGCATAGCCGAAGCTAACATGGTGGGTGTTGCCGCTGGTATGGCCGCATGCGGCATGCTGCCTTTCGTTCATTCGTTCGGCACGTTTTCCACACGGCGCTGCTATGACCAGATCACCATTTCCGTCTGCTATGCCGGACTGAATGTTAAGATCATCGGTTCAGATCCCGGAGTGGGCGCCGAACTGAACGGCGGCACGCATATGGCTCTTGAAGACGCAGGCATCATGCGCAATCTGCCCGGCATGGTCATTTTTGAGCCGGTTGACTCGACCCAGCTTAAAAGCGCTTTGCCGCAAATTGTCGACCACCCCGGTCCTGTTTATATCCGTCTGTTCAGAAAGAACGCAGAAAAGATTTTTGGCGATGGTTATGTCTTCCATTGGGGCAAAGCTGATTTGCTGCATGAAGGTTCAGACGTCGCCATTTTGGCATCCGGCGTATGCGTGAAAGAAGCTCTTGACGCTGCTGACCTGCTCAAGTCAGAAGGCATTTCTGCCCGGGTGCTCAATGTTTCCATGATGAAGCCGATTGATAAAGAGGCCGTCATATCCGCTGCAAAGGAGTGCGGCGCTCTTGTCACCGCTGAAAATCATAGCATCATCAACGGTCTTGGCAGTGCCGTGGCTGAAGTCCTTGCAGAAAATGCCCCTGCGCCGCTTGAACGGGTAGGCGTTCGCGATCATTTTGGACAGGTTGGCAGGGCCAGGGACCTTATGGAAACCTTTGGCATCGTGGCAAAGGATATTGCCGCTGCAGCGCGCAAGGCTGTTGCACGCAAGGCCTAAGAATAATCGATGTTTATTTTGAGCCCCCGGCGGTAAACCCCGTCCGGGGGATTTTTTTAAGGAATTTTTGCCCATTCGTTTTTTTTGCTGTTGACTCTTTTTTTTGCGTGTTTATATGTATGCTTGTTCAAGGATGATGAAAATACTATTTGAAAACATTATCCTTGATGCAAAAATAGTATTGCTGAACAAAATATTGTTTTTATCTCTCTTTATTATTTATGCAAGTTTTCTTCAGCAATGCGTTTAATAATGCTTATGGAGGTTGCCGTTATGTTGCCTGGTATTTTTGGTGAAAGACTTTTTGATGAATTTTTCAATAACTCCCTTCCTTCTTATCGTCGTCAGGAACATAAATCTGCCGGAAGAATCATGAATACTGACGTTCGTGAACTGGATCATACCTATGAGCTCGACGTAGACCTGCCTGGCTTTAAAAAGGAAGATGTGACGGTTGAACTGAGCAAAGGGTATCTGACCATTACAGCTTCCCACGAAGAAACAGAGGAAGAACAGGAGAAAAAGGGGCAGTACCTGCGCCGTGAACGCTGGAGCGGAGCGTGCAGCAGAACGTTCTATATTGGCGAGGGGCTTGAACCTGCGGATGTGCATGCCAGATTTGATAATGGCATTCTCAACCTGTCATTTCCCAAGACACCCGCCGAAAAGAAACCTGATCAGAAATACGTCAATATTATCTGATCGTTTCTGACAACCCGTACATGTTGCGCGGTCGGCCTGCCATCTGGCAGACGGCCGCAGTTTTTTTTATAAGAATGGCATTTGCAGTTTTTTCGGGCATTGCGTATCATCCTGGCGGCATTTGATATTTTATTGAAACTGCAAAAAGGATAAGCGCTGTGATGCAGGCGGAAGTCAG
>JAGAZG010000226.1 GCA_017940105.1 Mailhella sp.
GGTTGCTGCCGCTGCGCACGGCATCCATGGCAGCCTGCACGGGCACCGTGTACTGGCGCGCGTCAAGCACGCCGGGAATGCGGCGTATGGCGTCCGAATGACCCTGGCTCACGCCCCTGCCCCAAAACGTGTAGTCGCTGCCGTTAGGCAGGATGCAGTTGGCATAAAGGCGGTTGAGCGAGAACATGCCTGGATCCCACCCCACGGAAATGATGCCTATGGTGCCGGCCTTGCGCGCGGCGGCATCGACGCCGGCAAAATGCTCGGGGATCCTGGCATGGGTGTCAAAGCTGTCAACGACATTGAACATGGAGGCGAGCTCGGGCGTCTGGCGGGGCAGATCGGTCGCGCTGCCGCCGCAGATGATGAGCACGTCCAGCCGGCCTTTCCACAAGGCGGCCTCCGCCGCAGAAACGGCCGGAACGCCCTGGGTGATGATGCGCACCTTTGAAGGATCGCGCCGGGTGAATACGGCGGCAAGCTCCAGATCAGGGCTGGCGGCCGCCGCCAGCTCCACACCGCGGCCAAGATTGCCGTAGCCCATGACGCCAATTCTGATCTTATCCATAAAAGCAGCTCCCTGATGATCGCATTGGTAAAAAGCAAGGGCATAATGCCTGTCTTTCAAAAAAAAAGATAAAGTAAATCAATGAGATTGACAAGAAATATCTTGCAGGGATTTTATGCCAGGCACATGCGGGACAAAAAAAATCCCCGCCGGGGCTCTCCCTGGCGGGGCGCGAAAAACAGGCGCGGTGCCGGGCGGCTATTCCCTGCCGGTCCAGCAGTAGGTGCAAATCTTGTCCCTGTCTATGCCAATGGCTTCCATAAGGCCGTCGAGCGACTGATACCCAAGGGACTCAAAGCCCATCTTCCTGCAGATGGCGCCAAGCAGATTCCGGCCGCGCGCCGTGCCGGCATCGGCGTATTCCTCAAGATGCTTCTGCCCTTCATCGCCCTCCAGCTCCTGCACGATGCGGCGCGCCAGCAAATCCATGTCGGAATTGCCGCGTGAAAAATTCAGGTACTTGCAGCTGTACATGATGGGCGGGCAGGCAGAGCGCATATGCACTTCTGACGCGCCGGAGTTGTAAAGGAACTCCACCGTTTCCCTAAGCTGCGTGCCGCGCACGATGGAATCGTCCACGAAAAGCAGCTTTTTGCCCTCGATGAGCTCGGGCACGGGTATCTGCTTCATTTTGGCGACCTGGTTGCGCACGGACTGGTTTGCAGGCATGAAGGAGCGCGGCCATGTGGGCGTATACTTGACAAAGGGGCGCGCAAACGGCAGCCCGCAGCTGTTGGCGTAGCCAATGGCGTGAGGCGTGCCGGAATCGGGCACGCCGGCAATGGAATCCACCTCGGGCAGCGTGCCCCGCGCACGCTCATTCCTGGCCATGATGGCGCCGTTGCGGTAGCGCATCACTTCGACGTTAACGCCTTCGTAATTGGAGTTGGGGTACCCGTAATATGTCCATAAGAACGCGCAGATGCGCATTTTGCCGGCAGCCGGCGCTATGGTCTTGAAACCTTCCGCCGTAACGCTGACTATTTCGGCAGGCCCCAGCTCGTAGGCGTCTTCATAGCCCAGCTTGTGATAGGCAAACGATTCAAACGACACGCTGAAGCCATCGTCCCTGCGGCCGACATGCACAGGCAGGCGGCCCATGCGGTCGCGCGCCGCTATGATGCCCTGCGGCGTAAGGATGAGTATGGTCATGGATCCGTCAATCACTTCCTGCGCGTACCGTATGCCTGAAACAAAATCTTCCTTGCGGTTGATGAGCGCAGAAACCAGCTCTGACGAATTGATCTTGCCGGACACCATGGACATGAACTGATGCCCGTGGTCAGAAAAGTATTCGCGCACGAGCGCTTCGGCATTGTTGATGATGCCGACGGTGGTGATGGCGTACATGCCCATGTGGGAGCGCACAAGCAAGGGCTGCGGGTCTATGTCGCTGATGCAGCCGATGCCCATGCAGCCTGAAAACTCCGCCAGATCGTTCTCAAACTTGGTGCGGAACGGAGAATTTTCTATGTGATGGATCTGACGCTGAAAGCCTTGCTCCTGGCCGTATATGGCCATGCCGCCGCAGCGCGTGCCCAGGTGAGAATGATAGTCCACGCCAAAAAAAACATCCAATACGCAGTCGCGGCTGGAAACAACGCCGAAAAAACCGCCCATGATAAAGCCCCTGGAAAATGGTGCAGCTAAAACGCAGACGGGGCAAGCAAGCGGGCCCCTGACCTGAAATCCCAAAAAAATCTTTTAATTCAAGAAACTCCGGCTGTCAAAATTAAATGTATGTTTTTACGCGCCGGCCCGATGCAAAAGCGCAGGCGTACCGATGCCAGCCGTTCCTTGCTGTGCGCCAGCATTGACACATGCAGATTTTTGTGCAAAGCACGGGGCAATTCGCTCATTTTTTGTTGAAAATTATAAAAAATTTGCTGTTTTTTTGTGAACATTCATGCAAAATTCGCTCATTTTTTGTTGAAAATCATTTTATTTCACAATATTATAAATCATAACAATGGAGAACACTTATGAAGTACATGCGGCGTGACATAGATGATTTTTTAACGTCCTGGAAAGCCGACACGCAAAGGAAGCCTCTGATCGTCCGCGGGGCGAGGCAAGTGGGCAAGACTGCCTCCATTCGAAATTTTGCTCAAAAGCATTATGCTTCTGTGGCTGAAATCAATTTTGTGGAAGAACCGAAATACAAAGGCATCTGTTCCGATGGCTACTCTGCGGACGCCATCATAAAAAACATATCGCTGCTCGACCCGTCAAAAAAATTTGAACCTGGCAAAACGCTTATCTTCTTCGACGAGCTGCAGGAATTTCCAGAGATAGCGACCAGTCTCAAATTTTTTCGCGAAGACGGACGCTTTGATGTCATCTGCAGCGGATCCATGCTCGGCATCAATTACCGCAGGATCGAAAGCAACAGCGTCGGCAGCAAGACGGATTATGTCATGCGCTCCCTTTCCTTCAGCGAGTTCCTTCTGGCCCGGGGGTATGGAGCTTCCATAGAAGGGATTCTTGAACATATGACATCCGGCGTCCCCTTCAGCCCGGCAGAACTTTCTGTGTTTAACGCGCTTTTTTTGGATTATTGCGTAATCGGGGGAATGCCCGCCGTAGTTGCCCGGCATATTGACAAGGGCACGTTTGAAGGCACGCTGGAAATTCAGCGGCAACTTCTGGCCGACTACCGTGAGGATGTGAGAAAGTACGCTTCCGGTCTGGATCAGACGCGCATTCAGCGCGTGTTCGATGCCATTCCTTATCAGCTCGCCAAAGAAAACAAAAAATTCCAAATCTCCAAGCTGGCGTATGGCGCACGGACCAGGGACTACGCCGGATGCATCGAATGGCTGAGCGACGCCGGCATCGTTAACGTGTGCCGTTGCCTAAACTTTCCTGAACTGCCATTAAAGGGCAATGAAGATCCTTCCAAGTACAAGCTCTACATGGCCGATACCGGGCTTTTAGTGGCCATGCTCGATGATGAAGCCCAGGATGACCTGCGCGGCAACAAAAATCTTGGCGTCTACAAGGGGGCACTGTATGAGAACATGGTGGGCGAGGCTCTTGTGAAAAACGGCTACGGCCTGGCATATTACAGACGCGAAGATTCCACGCTCGAAGAGGATTTCTTCGTGCGCACGCAGAACGACCTTTTTCCCGTAGAGGTCAAGGCCGGGACCGGCAGGGCAAAATCCATGCAGACGCTGATTGCCAGCGACAAATATGCAGACATACGCTCAGGCATAAAATTTTTCCACGGCAATATCGGCCGCAGCAGCAGCGTTTATTCCTTTCCCTACTTCTGTGCTTTTCTCCTGAGACGCTTTTTGCAGGAGCTGCGGCAGTGACAAGGCATCCGCGCAAACGGCCTCCCTGGCTAAGCGCCCAAGCATGCTCATAAGAAAAGGGAGAAAGGTGGCGGAATACCTTCCTCCCCTGTAATGGATCACGTCCACCGCAATTAGAGCATTTTCAAAAATGCTCGAGACAGTTTTGCCGGAGGCAAGGCTGTCTCGCCAGCCATGAGCAGCCCGGATTGCCAATGCGGCGAAGCCGCTTCCTCAAGGGCCACGCAGGCCGCATTCACTTGCGGCGTCAAGCGAAATGGCTGGCGCAAAGGGGCTATGAGCTCGTATAGTGTATCCAGAGCGTTAGTCTCAATATTTCTTGAAAGTGCTCTAATGGATTCGTAAAGTTCAGCGCCCCGGCAAGAGATGCGCCTCCTGCCGGGGCAACTTGCATGTTAGGGCATTATCAAAAATGCTCTAATCAGCCAGATTGCGGAACCAGGCTCAGACTCTTCCTGCCCGGGCTTTAACAAAAAAGCGGGAAAGGGGCGTCCCCCTCTCCCGCCAAGGAGCATGTTCAGCAGGCTTCACGCCCGCGTCGCATTAGAAGGCGTAGCTGATCTGGGCGGAAATGCCCCAGCCGTTGTCATAGCTGTCAGCACGCGTATACTCAGCACCGGTCTTGAAGTCTTCGACGATGTAGGCAACGCCGAAGATCGCAGAGAGGTTCTTGTAGATCTTGTAGGTGGTGGTGAAGTCGAATTCGACGAAGCGGTCCTTGCTGGTCATGTAAAGCCAAGGATCATCATACCCGGTATTCTGCTTGTCGTTGGTACCCTGAGTAAAGACCACGGCCACGCTGTGGCTCAGATCCTGCAGGAAGGAGATGTTGTCCATGGCAAGGCGCACGCCCCAGGTGCCGCTGGCGGAGTGATGGTTGCCATGAGCATGCTGGCGGATGTTATCCATGAATGGGCCGCCGTTGAAGAAGCCCATGGAGAGGGCGTTACGACCGGCGATACCGGGCAGGTTGCCCTGATACTGGTAATCACCATCGTTGTCACCGGAGGCATACCAGCCGGCCAGAGAAGGCGTTCCATAGGGGGTCTTGTAGGAAACAACGGCGTCAGCGAACCAGCCGTGCTGAGCAGCGTCAGCACCCTTGAAGTTGCGGTCGCCATAAACGAAGCTGGCCTTGGCAACGAAAGGATCAAACAGGTTCAAAGTAGCGGTGGCGCCGGCCCAATAGATGTTGCTGTCGCCGTGGCCAGCCATCTGGCTATCGTTACCACGGAATCCATTGATGCCGATCAGGCTGCCTTCATCAACTGCCGCAAAGGCCACCCAGGGCTGCAACTGGAAGCCGTCAAGCTTCATGGAACCGCCCAAGTAGAACAGGTCAGCCGTGTCAGCATCGCAGGTCACCCAGGAGGTGTTGCGGCCATAGCGGGCCCAGAAGGCGTTCACAGCAAACATGTCGTTGATCGGGGCGCTGATGGCGATGCCGTCGGCCGGATCAGACTGCCAGAAGGCAGGGTTCTTGCCGGTGGCCACGGCCACGGGGGCGAGAGCCTGACGGCCCATGCGCACCTTGACAGGGGTGCCGGGCACGAGCCAGTCGATGTAAGCCATGCGCACAGCGGCGTTGGGGTAGTCACCAGGCTGGTTTCCACCGGTCAGGTCAGTCGATTTGGTTGCGAGAGGATCAGTGCCATTGCCCCACTGCCAGCGGCCTTCCACCTGGAAGTAGCCGGAAAGGGCTTCAGAAGCAGTGAAGGTGGCGCCCACGCGCACATACTGCCACTGGTAATCCATGGAAGGTCCATCTTTTGTGAAATTCTTTTCCCAGTCATACTGGAAGGTATACAAGCCGTCCATCTTGACGTCGATGGCGGAAGCCGGAGCAGAAGCGGCCATCACGAGGCCGGCTGCCAAACCGAGAGTAAGAAGCTTTTTCATAACTCAATTCCTTTGAAAAAGTGTCTGAAAAAAAATCTCAAACGATAAGCCAAACATGAAACGTCCCTCACGTTTCATAATGCGCACTTTTATCCTGTGATAGATAAAACTTTGTAAAAATAAAGTTAACTAGATGTTAATTTTTGGGACAAAATTCAAAAATTTTTATTTTTATGCCGCTTTTTTCGCGATTTTTTGCCTCCTGCGCAAAATTTTTGAATTGTGCGGCTCAATGCTCGCGCATTTCAATCGCCGGAATCCGCCCCGTAATGCTGCGCCGCCTTCTGCAGAAAGGCTGAGCGCGTGAGTCCCATGGCCCGCGCCCGGTTGTCAATGAATGCTCGCATATACCTGGGCATGGTAACATTGACCGGGACGACCTTTTTATCGGCAAAGTCAAAATCAAGGTCTACAAGCATGAGCATGCCATCTTTCGCGTCGTCTCTGGACGCTACCTGTTCATATGTCGATGGTTCAGCAGGAATAAAATCATCGCCATAAGCCCAGCATTCCAGAGATTCCTGAACTTTTGACGGAATATCATCAAAGCTGTCGGCTGCAGAATAGCAGCCAGGATAATCAGGAACAGTGACCCCGTAACACGAATCTTTTTCTTTATGCACAATAACTATGTACTTCATAATGTCCACGCTACTAAAAAATTTTAAATCCGGCCTGCTTTTCGATGCTGTTTTTCGTTCCAGCCGGCAAATCTTTTTTGGGAAATGGCACAACGCAAATTCGCCTGCCGTCCGGACTCACCCTCTTTTGTTGTATCTAACCTGATGCGCAAAAATCCAGCCATGGGCATTCCACTCTTTTATTGCCTTGTCGCTATCGTCCATATGTTTATGAATACGCATAATGCGCATTTTGCAAAAGAATTTTTCGTATGAGTTTTCTCAATCTTGCCATCCGAAGGCGTTTTTTTTAAGCTGGCATCCGATGGAGAAAACGTCAGAAGGGGGGGGATCATGATCACAAAAACAGATGCAAAAAGGCTTGCCGTCGTTCTGCTGGCTTCACTCATCATGGCTCTGAACATCAACACATTTGTGCAAACGGGCGGCCTATATCCCGGAGGCGTGACCGGGCTGACCATACTGCTGCAGCGCCTTGCCGAAAAATTTATGGGCGTAAGCCTGTCCTTTGCCATTACTAACAGCCTGCTGAACCTTGTGCCCGTGTACATCGGCTTTCGCTACCTGGGCAAAAAATTCACGCTGCTTTCCTGCGTGTGCATCCTGACCACTGGGCTGCTCACCGATTTCATGCCCGCCCACGTCATCACGTACGACACCCTGCTCATCAGCATATTCGGCGGCATTATCAACGGCTTTGCAATCAGCCTGTGCCTGATCATGGATACGACGACGGGCGGCACAGACTTCATCGCCATTTACCTGACGCGCAAAAAGGGCATTGACGCCTGGAACCTCATACTTCTCTTCAATGTGTTCCTGCTGGCTGCAGGCGGGCTGGCCTTTGGCTGGGACAAGGCACTCTACTCTATCTTTTTCCAGTTTGCCACGACGCACGTCATCCAGGCACTGTACCGGCGCTACCAGAAAAAAACGCTGTTCATCGTCACCGACAAGCCCAGAGAGGTCTGCGACGCCCTGTATGCATCCTGCCACCACGGCGCCACCGTGCTGCGTGGGCAGGGTTCCTACGCCCACAGCGAAAAAAGCATCGTCTATTCCGTTGTTTCGGGCGACGAAGGGCGGGCGGCCATCAATGCTACAAAAAGCGCCGACCCCGCTGCCTTCATCAACGTCATCAAGACACAGGAGCTTGCCGGA
>JAGAZG010000227.1 GCA_017940105.1 Mailhella sp.
CAGTGGTCATCATTCAGGGCGAATTCCCGGATATCCCTGTGCTTCAGGTCGGTGGTCTGGAACAGGACCGGCGTGTTCTGCTGACGGAAGAACTCAAGCCCCAGCTTGCTGGTCTGCCGGAAGGTCGCCATCATGAGCATGTTGGTGAACATCTCGTAGGACTTCACATGCAAGCGCCCCTCTTCCGTTTGCTCATACGCACTCCTTGAACCCGTCGGATCGGTGATATTGTTTTCCTTGGCGTAGCTTTTGGCCCCCTCCTTAAAGGATTCCACTTCCTTCTGGGTATGAGGCCAGTTTTTCAGCTTGAAGAACTCGTTGAGCTTGTCTGTCTTATCCGGGCCGTCTTCCATATTGTAGATGTTCACGTAGTCCTTGAGCTTGCCCGCCAGCATAGCAATGGTTTCCTGGGAAGCGTTCTTGTATCTGAACCCCATGTTCTTTATCACGAATTTTTTCAGCGCCAGGTCGGGATCCATGCTGAAATCCTGCTTCCACCCCTTGAGCCCCTCCGCGCCAGCGGCGTTCTTATCCTGGTTCATCATCTTGAAGAGCTTTCTGGGAATGTCGATCTTCTCAATGTTTTCCGGCTTTGCGATGAATTTGAGCCAGTCCTGCACCGACTCCTTGCTCATGGCGTGCGAGCCAGAGTCCAGCCGTTCCTCGTCCACGGTGAGCTTCTGCCCCGCAATGTCCTGCATCAGCGTGGAGTATTTACTGGGGAGCATGTTTAGCGTCGTGATGCCGACATTGGTGTTGTAATCGTCGATCTTATTGAAGCGAATATTTTTGCCCTCTTTCGCAATGCGCGCGTTGACCGCTTCGAGGACACCTTCACCCTTGACAATGTTGCGGGGCTCCTTGTGGCCGTAATTGGCCACTTCAATGTCGCCCTTGCCGTGAGCCTGGGCGATAGCCATGAGCTTGTCATAGTTGCTCTTGACCAGCGCATACGTCTTGGTCTGCATGATCTCATTAATCTTGTTCTTCAGATTCACGGCGCCGGTCTGGGTGGAGAGGTTGTTCTTGTTGACCCAGTTGAGGAACCTGCCGATGAAGAAGCCCGTGTAGTGGCGCTTAACCTGGAATTCGCCCTGGCCGCCTTCGCCGCCGCCGACATAGCTCACTTGATAGGTTTTGCTGCCGATCTTAATCGTTCCGTTCTGCTTGTACTCGGCATTTTCCCGCAGGTTGTCCGCAACATGGATCGCGGTGATGCTGTCCAAGTATTTAACGTTGAGGTCAACATTTGACATGGCGCATCTCCTAAGCCTGGATCATGCCGGCTTCGGCCTTGGCCGGCTGCAGGTCAGCCGTGGGGTTATCAAGGAGCACGGATACGGCGCGGTACGTATCGATGAAGTCGGCGAAGATATCCGCCAGCGGGGTCGTGTTGAGCACCGAAGGCGTGGCGACCTCATACATGATCAGCATGCCGCTGTCGTCATCACGGCCGACAACGGGGGAATTCCCGCCGCGCAGCGCGGGGTCGAGCGCGAGGGCGAGCAGGTCGAGTATCGCCGAGTAGCTGATGGGGTCAGGCAAGTCGTCCCGCAACACGCTGGAAATGGTGAGCGTGCCGTCTTCCTCGGAAGCCCTGATGGAAATACCCACTGTATCCGCAATCTCAAGCTCGCAGACGCCGTTCCCGTCAAAGGCGAGGTCGAGTCCCATGGTGTTGCCAAACTCTTTCAGAATGTCGTCAAGATTTTTCGTTAGCATGTCGAATCCTTTTATCTTGGTCTCACAAAACGCGGCTGCGCAGGCAACCGCCGGGGGCGTGAGCACTGTTTCTCAGCAAATCTGTGTGCCGGAAAGGCGGCTCATCCGCCCCCCCCTTGAAATATCCCACGGCGTTCAGACCCGCAGCATGGTGCTGAAAAAGGCGGCCTGCGATGTCTCCACAGGCTCGTCCAGCAGCGAGGCCAAGGCCTCGTAGGTCTCCATAAAAAGGCTGAATATCTCGACCGCCGGCGTCGTGCTGAGATACGAAGGGGTGGCCACCTCGTACAGGATGAGGAAGCCGCTTTCCTCATCGAGGCCGGCGACCGGGGAATTGCCGCCCTGCCTTAGCGGATCGTGCGCGAGGGCGAGAAGATCCAGCAGCGCGGCGTAACTTAACGGATCGGGCAGCTTGTCCCGCAGGACGGAGGAAAAAGTGAGCGTGCCATCCTCTTCGGACGCCCGGATGCTGACCGGCGTTTCGCCGTCCAGAAGAAGAGTGCAGAGGCCCTCCTTGTCAAAGGCCAATTCCATTCCCATGCTGTTGCCGAATTTTTTCAGGATGTCCGGCAGGTCGATGTATATCATACGGAGTCCTTATGGGCTGCTCCCGTGCCGATGATGGCATGATGACTGCCTGGAACAGGCAGGCTCTTTTTCGGCAAGGCTATGCCGATTCGGAGTAAAACGCAACTTAAGAACGACGCAATGCAGAATCCATTTCTCGCTTTACATTAATTACAATATGAGGACGTTGCGCTATCGCTGCATCAGCCATTCATGTGACATTCTGGCATTTATTAGACCCATTTTTGCATTTTTTATGTTAACTCATGTCATTTTCTGTTTTTTTTGACTCCGTTCGTAGCTTTTTCACGGTAACCGAACGCATTTCTCCTATGAAAGCAGCGATAGTGCGCAAATCAGGTTCGCTGCCAGCGCTGTCAGGTAAAATTCCTGAGCTACTTTGGCTAATACCATATAACGTCTTCGCTCCAGACTCAATTGCGCTTTAAGTTCCCAAACTGACTTCGATGCAGCCCCGTATTTTGCTGATGCATTTGTTGCGGATTTCTTCCCAAAAACTCAAGACTCTGCCTCGTGTCCCTTTTCGCATTACCCTCTCACGGAAACCTTTGCTCTGCGCCTTGCTCCGGTTTTCTCCGCTGGCGTATGCCTGACCCGACTGTACTCCAAGCCAGTTGGCCTCAAGCAGGCGCGCGTACGCGTCCGAACGCCCTGCAGCAGTGCCAAGGTCAGCCATGATATACAGTTGATCCTCGTTCTGCTCAAAAAGAATCTCATCCTGATCAAAAAATTACGGCGCATGTGTTCTGATCGGACATCTCCAGCGAAAAGCCGAGCGCCTCGTCAAATTCCTCCAGCATTTTTTTCCGTTCACGTCGATCTCCTTTAACGTTTTTTTAAGACTTTGCGTTCGTCCGCCGGCGGCAGAACTGGAGACCTTTGCATACAGCCGTTTTCGATGGCCGTGGAAGAGTCGGTTCAAAAGACCTCCCCATACTCAATGGGAAGCAGTTGCTGTTCAAGCTGTACATCCTGGATGCTGGGTGACTGACCGTCATTGCCCAGGAGGTCGCAGTCAAAATGCAGCGTAAAGCGCACCTTCCCGGCAAGCCTTGGAGTGCCGTTTTCGTAGTTGCTGAGCCCGGAAAAGAGTCCGACATCATCAGACATCGTGATATGTGCCCTGCAGTTCGCTACGGTCACCGTGTATTCGACGTTGCCCTGGTTGCTGCTGCTCAGGTCGAAGTGCAGAAGGCCGTTCTGCATGATATTGCGTGTGGCCATTTTTCTCATGCCCGCCAGGATATTTTGCGGAAGCGGGTCACCGCTCGCCGGATTTACTTGCATGCCCAGTCCGTTCAAAGGGACAAGCCCCATTTGGGACATTTGGTGCTGAAGTCCCTGCTGACGAATGCGATTGTCCTCAAACTTTCCGACTTCTCCCTGACGATAAAAAAATCATATCATTTTAAATTATATTAATGCATTTAAAAAAAATATGACATGTGCATCATTTTTTGTCACATACTTAAATATGATTTTTTGATTATGCAAAAGTCGAATAAGAGGTCAGCATGATTACCGTTTTTTCTTCTACTGGTTGCATTCGTTGCAAAATTGTGAAGAGCTATCTTAAAGACCATGACTTTCCCTTTACCGAACACGACGTCAAAACCGAAGAAGGAAAAAATGCCTTCAGGGAGTTTTACCGCACCCATCGGTCATCGGTTCGACGCGATGAACAGGGCATATTCTTTCCTGTCGTGGAAGATGGCGATGCCATCGTCCAAGATGCTGGACCTTCACTAGGGTGGTTCATCGGTGGGGCGGAACTTTCCCAGATATTCCTACCTAACAATCTTGGTCATGGTTGGACCGGTGTGAACGTAATCCCCTATAGGACGGAAACAGAAATCCATTTTGTCGAGATCTGCCGGCTTATGAAAAAGGGCGGGCTAAATATAGAAGCAGTGACAGAGGGAGCAAACCCGAAACTGCTAGACGTTCTCCTTGAGCAGAAACTCATAGACCGCCTTACCTTTAAGGTAATACCCGGCTTTGAAAATGAAAACTTTTTGCAAAGCATTACAGAAGTAGCCAAAAGACTACCAGGACTCAATGTTAATATTATCGCCGATATAGCAGATTTTTGCGATGCATCGGGGGTCATGCCCCAGGCGCCCCTGGTAGGAAAAATTGCAGAATGTGTGCGCAGTGCTTCGACCGATGGCAATATACCATTTGCGATCTGTTGCTCATTGAGTGAAGCACCAAACCTTTTTCCTTATAGGACAGCAGCTCGTCGCTGGCTCCCCAAAACTGAAATCGTCAACTTATAGGCATAACAAAACGTTAACAGCAAACCTTTAAAAGCGAGGCATATTATGTCATACCCATCCATTTATCCAACTGGAACCACAATCTACGATTCCAAGCGCTGTTTCAATGGCTATACCGTGTATGAAGCCAAGGAGCACGGTGTCGTGGTCATGGACATGAATGGCCGTGAAGTTCAGTATTTCAAAGGATTGCACGGTTTTCCGCCTAAGATGCTCCCCGGTGGGCAACTTATTGCCCAGACAGGAGAACGAAGCACCAAGTTTTCTACGCAGGACAAATTTGATCTTGTCCAGGTGGACTGGGACGGTAATATCGTCTGGCGCTTCAACCAGTACGAATACATAGAGGATCCCGGCGAGGAACCACGTTGGATGGCACGCCAGCATCATGATTTCCAACGTGAAGGAAACCCCGTTGGATATTATGTCCCGGGTATGGATCCCCGCACCGACGGCGGCAACACCCTGATATTGGGACACAAGGACGTACGCAACGAAAAGATCACCAACAGGCTGATGCTGGATGACACCATCTACGAAATAGACTGGGAAGGTAACCTGCTCTGGGAATGGGTGCTGAGCGACCATTTTGACGAGATCGGATTCCGCGAAGATTCCAAAAATACTCTGTTCCGTCATCCCAATGTTCGCCCTGCACGCGGAGGCTTAGCTGACTGGGCCCATACCAACAGCATGTCGCTTCTAGGACCAAACAAATGGTACGACGCAGGCGACGAACGCTTTGCTCCGGAAAACATCATCATTTGCTGCCGCGACCTGAACACCACCATGATCATCAGCAAAAAGACAGGCAAGATCGTGTGGAAGATGGGACCGTATTATGACGAAACGCCTGAACTGCGCGCCATCGGCTGGATCATCGGACAGCACCACGCGCACATGATACCTCACGGTCTTGCCGGCGAAGGCAACATCATGGTCTTTGACAACGGCGGATGGGCGGGATACGGCAGCCCCAATCCTGCCAGCATCACCGGCGAAAAATACGCCACCCGTGACTACTCCCGCGTGCTCGAGATCAACCCCGTGACCATGAAGATCGAGTGGCAGTTCACTCCAAAGGAAATGGGACGCGTCTTCCCCGTCGACTACAACCGCTTCTACAGCCCGTTCGTGAGCAGCGCCCAGCGGCTGCCCAACGGCAACACTCTGATCACCGAGGGTGCCTCCGGCATGATGCTTGAGGTGACGAGAAATCACGAAGTGGTTTGGGAATATATCAGCCCATACTGGGGTAACATCGTGCATATCAACCAGGTCTACCGCGCATACCGTGTACCTTACGAATGGATACCGCAGCTGGAAAAACCGGTCGAGACCGACATCCCCGCCGTCGATGTGCGCACCTTCCGCATGCCCGGGGCAGCGCATGCTGGAGCCGAAAGAGTGGTCGAAGTGGAAGGCTGCAACCCCTTCTTTGGTGGTTCCGGAGTATGTGTCGTGACCGACGTCGAAGAAGAAAGCAAATAATCTTTGTATCGGAAGGCGCGTCCCTGACGCGTCTTCTCTCAGGAGGGGCCCGGTGAACAGAAATCTGCTGGAATTGATCGTATCTCTCGTACTTATAGG
Source organism: Mailhella sp. (assembly GCA_017940105.1). Lineage (GTDB taxonomy): Bacteria > Desulfobacterota > Desulfovibrionia > Desulfovibrionales > Desulfovibrionaceae > Mailhella. The sequence continues at coordinate 6,180 of JAGAZG010000227.1, forward strand.
AGTCAGTGCCGCATCCCTCATGACGATAGGCATGGCCGAAGACAGCGCTTCGCCCTTCCTGCTTGCCCAGGAAAGGTCGCTGGGCGGCATTGATTACAGTTCCTTTCCAAGGCTCTATGCCATAGTACTAATCATATTGTGCGGCCTGAATGTTGCGTTGCTTATCAAAAAGCGCGGCTGGACAACACAACAGGATGCTTCCCAGGAAAAACGCCGTCGCATCGTCTGGCTGACATTGGCAACAGGCGTGCTCACCCTAGTTTATACCCTGCTTCTCCCCTACATAAACTTCGTTGTTGTGACAGCGGTATTTCTGTTTGTCATGTTCCGACTTTACGGCAGGACAAATCTGCTCAAAAACAGCACGGTGGCTGTGGCGGGGTCCGTACTGTTCTGGGTCGTATTCGTATATCTTTCCCATCTGACTATTTAGCGCATGCCATGTACGGAGCCTGTCATGTCTGAAACGATACTCCATATTTTCAGCGGGTTTCAGCTTGCTGTGACCGATCCAATAAACCTGCTTTTAATGGTCGCCGGCACATTCCTTGGGCTGATAGTTGGAGCTTTGCCCGGCTTCAGTTCGCCTATGGCCATCGTTATCCTGCTACCAATCACCTACCATCTCAAGCTGCCGGCCATCTCTGCGCTCCTACTGATGATGGGCGTGTATTGCGGCACCAAGTGCGGCGGTTCATATCCCGCTGTGCTTTTGCGCACACCTGGACGCCTGCCGGTGCCTGTACCGCACTTGACGGCTACCCCTTGGCACAGCGCGGCGAATCGGGGAAAGCCATAGGATACGCCATCATGGGATCGACGTATGGCGGCGTATTCGGCTGGATCATTGCCGTCATCTTTGTGCCGGTGCTGGGCAAGATCGCCGTCAATTCCAGACCGGAAGATCTGGCTGTCATTGGCATGCTCGGTCTCACCATGGTTTCTGCCTTTGTGCGCGGCAACATGATTCGCGGGCTTATAGGCGTATTCATAGGATTGCTTATCGGAACCATAGGACAAGATGCCAATGATGGTGCTGCACGTTTTACCTTTGGCATCGATGAATTAGGAAACGGCATACCCTTTGCCGCTGCCCTCGTAGGATTTTTCGGTATGGCCGTCGTGCTTTCCGACATCAAGGAGATCGGATCTGTTTCCGAGCTGGTCAGCCAAAAAGTAAGCCTGGTCATGCCTAAACTGCGTGAGGTAAAAAAATACTGGAAATGCATGACCATTGGTTCGTTGTATGGAACGCTTGTCGGAGCCATCCCTGGCGTAGGAGCCGAAGGATCGACTTGGGTAGCCTATGCCACGGTTAAAAATAGGGACAAAAACCCAGAGCGGTTTGGTCAAGGAGCTCCGGAGGGAATTCTCACGCCCGAAAGCTGTAACAACGCCAATAATGGCGGCACGATGGTACCCATGCTTACCCTGGGCATACCGGGTGATGGTTCCACAGCCATAATGCTCGGAGCCTTAGTACTCTATGGCGTCGATCCGGGTGTCACGCTTATGCGCGATCAGCCTGCGCTGGTCTATGCCCTACTCGCAGGCCTGCTGATCAGCACCATTATCATGTTCTTCATTGGCTGGTTCACCTGCCCCATGTTCATCCATGTGCTCAAGCAGGACAGGGCATGGCTTTTTCCTTTTATCCTCGTGCTGGCCACGCTGGGAGCTTTTTCATGTTCCAACAGCATGTACCCTGTATATGTGGCACTGGCCTTCGGAGTAATCGGCTATGTTTTCGAGCTCTGCGGCATATCGGTGGTGCCCATTGTGCTGGGCATCATCCTTGGTCCTGTCATCGAGGCAAACGCACGCATGGCGCTGATCACGAGTTCAGGCGACTGGTCGGTTTTCGTTAGTTCCTGGTGGCGTGCGGGAATGCTGGGGCTTATTGGTCTGTTATTGGCTTCCAATCTGTATAAAACCTTTAAACAAGATTAAGGAGCAAACCATGTTGAAAAAACTCATCCCTTCACTGGCCCTTGGCGCGGCTGCCCTGATGATGGCCTTTGCACCGGCACAGGCCGCTTATCCCGAAAAGCCCATCCACATGGTCGTTCCGTGGGCGGCGGGCGGAGGGACTGACGTAGTCGCCCGTGCCCTAGTCGAAGCAATGAAAAAATTCACTGACGTCGCAATAGTCGTCGACAACGTGACCGGCGCAGGCGGCTCCACGGGCAACAAAAAGGTGGCCGAGGCAGCCCCCGACGGATACACCATTCTTTTCAATGGCGATACCGACATCCTTGGTGCCTTGAGCGTGATGAAGACAACTTATAACTTGGACAGCTTTAAATATGTGGGCGGCGTCTTTTACAGCCCCACATGGATCCTTTCCCACAAAGACCGCAACATTACCAGCATGAAGGATTTCATCGAAAAAGCTAAGGCCGATCCCAACAAGCTTATCCTCGGCTCCACTACCCCTTCTGGCGCGCAAATGGTGATGTGCGCCTCTATCCAGGCAGCTACCAAGGCCCCTTTCCGCATCGTGCCCTATCAGGGTGGCAAGGATATGACGAAGGCTCTGCTTGGCAACCAGTGTGATGCTGGAATCATCCATGCCCCTATGTTGCTGCCCGAAGTAAAGTCTGGCGTGATTAAAGTTATCGGCACAGGCGGCAGCTTGGCCAACTGTTCCTATGAACCAGTGCGTTCCATAAAGCCCCTTGCCGAAGAAGGCATCCCCGTGGAAATGGGCATCAACCGCGGCGTGCTGGTACCTGCCGGGACTCCCGATGACGTCGTTCAGAAGCTCACAGAGATCGTGAAGAGTGCAACGGAAAGCCAGGAATTCAAAGAATTTGGCGAACGTTTTGGCTTTACGCCCCAGTGGACGCCAGGAGATGCCTACAAAGAG
>JAGAZG010000228.1 GCA_017940105.1 Mailhella sp.
CCTCCTCGTGCTCATGACTGTAATACTCCGTACCGAATGTATTGGCCCAGGGAGTCGGATAGGCCAGGACAGTATTAGGCGCTGCGGGCACAACAGGATGAGATCCGCTGTCAGTGAAGAACGACTGATCGGGCATGTACACCTCTGGCTCTGAAAGATTGAACACAAGGATTGCCTTGTCTCCTTTAGTCCGCCGTATTCCGCTGATCCTGTACTTGAATTCAGGATTCCACTGCATGATTTCATAGAAAGCATTGAGAAATGCCTTGCCGCTTATAACTTTTGGAATCCTTGTCCCATTCCGCATCCTGCTCCATTGCACTTTGTGCCGGCTGTCTCCCGAGCACAGCCGGACAGCCATCAGCTTGCGGAAAGGATGGATCAGCAGTTCAACATTTTCCGATGAAGTCAGCTTGGACATGCACGCTGCGCTGAACTTGAGATGACTCGATGAAAAAGTAACGCTTATTCTGCTTAAGGTTTCAAAAAACTGGGAGCGTGCAACCTCAAAGCCCCTGAAATCAGGATCTCCTTCCTTTGCAGCAAACGACACCTCAGCACTGGCATTCCGGTCCAGGGCATAAACGCTTCCCGAAGCATCCTCATAATCCTTGGCCCGGAATGACGCCCACCGGGGATGTATCCGGACAAAGCCTTTCAATGCACCGTTAGATATGACATGAAGTTCAGGGAGAAACCCCTTGTTACCGTATTTAGCGTTGCTGATAAGGCGTTGAACCGCTATGAAATCATCGGGGCTGATTATGGGCTCATGATGGCCTGCCTGCCGGTACTGATTCCGTTCGCCGCGATTTTTCCTGGACTTATGGTCGAGGAAATTCGGGGTGAAGGTTTTTCTGGACAAAACCGCTCCGCAATGCCTTTCGTTTTGCAGAACGCCCAGCACCGAATTTGCATTCCAATTGGTGTTGCCTCTTTTGGTGGGCCTTTTCAGTGCAGTCAGCAGTTCCGCGATTTCCTTGCATGAATATCCATACAGGTACGTGAAGAAAATCAGGCGGACTGTTTTTGCTTCGTCTTCGTTAATGACAAGGTTTCCATCGTCATTGTCATAGCCAAGCAGGGGCGGAGTTAAAAATATTCCACGGGAAAAACGCATTTCGACGGAGGAATTCATGATAGTGCTTTTGTTATGAGACTCTCTTCTGCGAACATCGCGAGAAAATTCAACCTCATGGCAGTTTCGCATAGCGTGCACATCTGATCCGCTTCAAAATAAATGCCTACGGGCGGATTCAAATTTTTCAATTTCCGCGCATGATCAATGCAATCGACCAAATTCCTCGCAAATCGCGAAACGCTTTTGGTAATGATCAAATCGATTTTTCCGGCATAGCAGTCTGCAATCATTCTGTTGAACGAAACCCTGTGCTTCACAGATGTGCCGGAAATGCCTTCGTCAGCATAAATATCAACCAGACGCCAATTAGGATGTTTCCCGACGAAGTCGGCATAGTGCTTTGTTTGCAGTTCGAATGATGTGGTCTGGTTAATATCATCCGTTGACACCCTTACATATACGGCTACGCGCCTTTCCTGATCATCATGGAAGAAATCGACTGCAGGGACAGCCGGTATCTTTTCAATCTGCTTTTCATCAATCCCTTGATACCGTTTCCGAATTTTTACCTTGCGGCTGTCAACATCGTCATTCTTTTTTTCATGCTCATTCATGGCATTACCTTTCGTAAAGAAGATTCACATGCGCAAGAATAGCAGTCCCTGATGGACAAGACCATGCACTGCCGGGAAACATATTGCCCAGCGGGCAACATTTCAGAATTCCTTCCGCAACAACCTTTAACCGTGCAGAAGGAGTCCTTTATGCTTGACAGAGTCATGATTGGAAAACGGATACGCGATTGTCGCCGCAACGCCGGCATTTCCCAGGATTTTCTTGCCGAAAAAGCTGGCCTTTCAACTCCTTACGTCAGCAAAATTGAAAACGCCAGGAAGAAGGCCAGCCTAGATGCGCTGGTGGAGATTGCGTCTGTTTTGCAAATATCAACAGACTATCTTTTATTCGGGGAGCAATGCTGTTCATCATTCGCAGATTCTCCGCTGCAAGGTTTGATGCAGGATTTGTCACCCAAAGAGCAGATGGTTATGCTGGGCACGATGGAGGCTTTGAAAAAAGCACTGAGAGAATATTTCTGCCCGCAAGAACATTCTCTTTAATGTCAATTGATTGACATCAAACAGCCTTGGCTGCCGCAGCTGGGAAAAGACTGCCGCTGCCTCGCGGCATACCATTAGTGCTCCTGTTCGGTCATGCATAGCGCACTGCCTTAGATCTCCATGATCTTCTGCAGCATGCCATGCCTCATGTTTTTGTCATGGGAGCGAGAAAGGCGATTGGTTTCAACTGCAAAAATAACCGCGATGCAAATTTATGAGGATTGACCTCTAACCTCATGCTGGGTACTTTCCTAAAAAAGGACTTTCTCAAAATGATCTCTCATAACTATGCAGGCATAATTAAGCAGGTAGAAGAACTCTGCCATGAAAAGAAGGGTGAGCTTCTCTACCTGACCGTTTTCGGATCAACGCTCTATGGCACTGAAATTGAGGGGAAATCCGACATTGATGTCAGAGGCATATTCCTGCCCACGATGGAAAGCCTGGTTCTTAACGAATGCTCGCACAGCATACATTTTACGACTGGCGGCAATTTCAGCAGGAATGGCTGTGACGATGTGGACATCGATCTTTGGTCTTTACAATACTGGCTGCAGAAACTTCTTCCGGCTGGGGATACGGGAGCACTGGACGTGCTGTTTTCTCCGTCCAATCAGCATTGCACCCTGTTTAGGGATCCACGCCTTGATGCTGTGTTTAATTTCCCGCTTAATTTTCTCGACACCAATAACGGAAAGGCTTGCGCCGAATATAGCCTTGGGCAGGCAAAGAAATATGGCATCAAGGGTTCACGGCTTGGAGCATTAAAAAATGCCGCGAAATATGCCAATGTGCTATGCGGCAAAGAGGGGTCAAAAAAACTTTCTGTCTGTGCTGACGGCATAGTTGCAGGCTGCAAAGACGAACGGTTCTGCCGCATAGATGAAGTGCATGACTCTCCCATGCTTTTCCTATGCGGAAAATGGCATGCTCTCGACATCAGCATGCGGGAATTCCTGCATAGACTGGATATTGAACTGGCACGCTATGGCCAGAGATCTGCAGATGCCGAAAGCAACAGCGGCATTGACTGGAAAGCTATTTCACATGCTGTCAGAGCCATACGGCAAATCACCGAACTCCTGACAACTGGACGAATCTCGTTTCCCCTCAAGTGCCGTGAAGAATTGAGGAGGATAAAGACCGGTCAGGTCAGTTGGGAGGAAGCAGAAGGCATGATTCTCCACGGGCTTGACGATTTGGAAACCATAAGGGCTACATCTCCGTATTCAGCAACCCCAGATGCCCATGCCGCAAGGATGGCAATCCTTTCATGCTATGGGATTGGAGAATGATATGCTCCGTCGTATAATTGCAAGGCTTAATGGCATCGAAAGACAGCATGGGGTCAGGGTGCTTTACGCCTGCGAATCCGGAAGCCGTGCATGGGGCATGGCTTCAGAGGACTCTGACTTTGATGTCCGGTTCATTTATGCTCATGAGCGTGAGTGGTATCTCACCATTAATCCTGACAGCAAGCCAGATGTTATTGATGCAGGTATTGAGGAGTCGTCTGACGGGATTCTTGACTGCAATGGCTGGGATGTCCGCAAATCACTTAAGCTTCTGCAAAAATCCAACGGCGGCTTGCTGGAATGGCTGAACTCTCCAATTGTGTACAAGTCCGAAGGATCTTTTGCTGATGATGTCAGATTTGCAGCCACACAAATAGTATCCCTGACTGCCTTATGGCATCACTACAGGCATCTTCGGGACAACAGCCTTGAACTTTTTTTGAGAAGGCCTACGGCAAAGGTATGGCTCTATGCTCTTCGCCCTCAGCTTGCAATGCTCTGGATTGAAAAAAAACAGACCATTCCCCCAATGGAATTCTTGGCTCTTGTTGATTCCGTCTGTCCAAAAACGTTACATGTTGCAGTGGCGGCAATTCTTGAAGCCAAAAGGGGACATAAGGAATCTGACCATGTTTTTGCTCCAGAACCTGCCCTTGAAGAGTTTATCAATATGGAAAAAGCAAGGGGAAATATCGCTCCACTCGTCTCGTTTGACAAGAATGCCGTCGATTTGGACTTAATTTTCAGGAATGCCATAAAATAATAAAAGAGGGCGTTTGCTTCTGCCCCACACGGTGAGCCGGAGAACAGCCAATTTTTATAATCGAGGCAAAAGGTCGTATAATATTTTTTGCTTCGATATTATCAGGAGATAATTCTGAGTAGTCCAGATGCAATTTAGGCAGGAAACTACAACGCATTCCTGATCTGCCTGAAAAAATGAGATTGAGCCGAAAATCGTTTCCGTGATTCCCATCACTTGATTCCGCGGCGATGCGCGGCTATGGTATGAGCGCTGCGGCTTTTCATATTCATGAGCTTTCGTTCGGAGCTGCGGCAGCACAGCACTACGCACACCAGAGAGGCTTTAATGATAGGCATTTCAAAACTTTACTGCGGCCAGGTGGAGCCTTCGGACGCTCTGCGCTACGGCCGCCATTCAGGCAAGCTGCCGTCTCACCTTTTGCAGTTCTCCGCTGACAAAAAGCCGGTTGTCGTCTGGAATATGACCCGCCGCTGCAACCTCAAATGCGTCCATTGCTATGCCCAGGCAGAAACGGATAAGGGCATCGATCCCATATCGACAGAACAGGCAAAGGTCATGATCGACGATCTTGCAGCCTACGGCGCGCCGGTCATGCTGTTCTCAGGCGGCGAGCCCACCATACGCAAAGACATGCCCGAACTGGCAAGCTACGCCACGTCAAAGGGAATGCGTGCCGTCATTTCCACCAACGGCACGCTGATCGACCGGGCCATGGCAAAACAGCTGAAAGAAGTCGGACTTTCGTATGTGGGCGTGTCGCTCGACGGCGGCGAAGATGTCCATGACCGCTTCAGAGGCGTCAAAGGCTCGTTCCGCCGGGCGCTCGAAGGGCTTGACTACTGCCGTGAAGAAGGCATCAAGGTCGGCCTGCGCTTTACCATCAATAAGCGCAACGCCGTAGAAGTGCCAAAAATATTTGAAATACTGCGCGAACGGAACATTCCCCGCGTATGCTTCTACCATCTTGTGTACGCCGGCCGGGGAACAGAACTTATAAAAGAAGACCTGAATCATCAGGAAACCCGCGCGCTTGTCGACCTCATCATGGATAAGACCCGCGAATGCTTTGACGCCGGCGACCCTAAAGAAGTGCTCACCGTCGATAACCACGCTGACGGCCCCTATGTGTGGATGCGGCTGCTGCGCGAAGATCCCAAACGCGCCGAAGAAGTCTTTCAGCTGCTGCAGTTCAACGAAGGCAACAGCTCCGGCCGCGGCATCGGCTGCATTTCATGGAATGGCGATGTCAGCGCCGATCAGTTCTGGAGGCACCATGTCTTTGGCAATGTTCTTGAACGGCCCTTCTCGCAAATATGGGATGACCCGGACATAGAGCTGCTGCATAAGCTCAAGGACAAAAAGCCCTGGGTCAAGGGGCGCTGCGCAAAGTGCCGCTTTTTAAATATCTGCGGAGGCAATTTCCGTTCCCGTGCAGAGGCCTATTACGGTGATGAATGGGCGGAAGATCCGGCCTGCTATCTCACGGACGAAGAAATAGGCATCAAATAACATCAGCCGGCCCGGCATACATCATGATCATCTCCATCCTTCTGGGAAAGCAGATCGCCGCCATGCTGCTCATGGTGCTCATGGGCTTTGCCCTGGTTCGCCTGAACATCATGAAGCTGCAGGAAAGCCGGGCCCTGGCAACGCTTACGCTGTATGTGGTCGGCCCCTGCATGGCCATTGACGCTTTTCAGGTTGACGTCACCCCTGAAAAACTGCACGGGCTGGCCGTGTCTTTTGCAGCCGCAATCATGACCCAGGCCCTGTATATTGGTCTTTCCCTCCTGCTCCGCCGTCCGCTGCGGCTTGACGAAGTGGAGCAATGTTCCGTCATCTATTCCAACGGGGCAAACCTGATCATACCCATCGTCGGCTATGTCTTCGGCCAGGACTGGATTTTTTACACATGCAGCTTCATCACTGTTCAGGTCACGCTGTTCTGGACGCACTGCACCACTGTGCTGAACAAGAGCTCCCGCATAAACATCTGGTCCATACTGACCAATATCAACATGCTCTCCATTTTTGCGGGCGCCTTTCTGTTTGTCACAGGAATCCGGCTGCCCGAAGTGCCGCGCATAGCCGTTCACTCCGTTGGACAGATGGTCGGGCCGCTGTGCATGATCGTCACAGGCATGCTCATCGGTTCGCTGAACCTGAAGGGCTTTCTTGCTTACCGCAAGCTGCCGCTCATTGTTGCCCTGAGGCTGTTTGCCTTTCCATTGGCGGCCCTTTTGCTCCTGCGCATGACCGGCATGGCCGGCTGGGTGGAAAACGGCGGAACCATACTGCTTATTTCTTTTTTTGCGGCTTCGGCTCCGTGCGCCAGCACCGTAACGCAAATGGCCCATGTGTACGGACGCGACGGGCAGTACGCAAGCGCCATCAATGTTGTATCTACTCTGCTGTGCGTAGTCAGCATGCCCCTGATGGCATGGCTTTTTCAGCTGTAGCATTTGAAAAACGGGACGCTGGCACTTTTCAAAGCGTGCCGGCAATGCTATCTGTTTGCTGTTGATTTTGCATCAAAACAGGCGATTCGCCATTAAATAAGGATTATGCCATGACTAATCTTTGCTTCCACCGCGGCCGCAGGCTGCGCCGCACGCCCGCCATACGCGAAATAGTTCGTGAGACTTCCCTTTCTGCTTCTGATCTCATCATGCCGTATTTTGTCGTTGATACAACCGATGCAAACCTGCGCCAGCCCATTGCTTCCATGCCAGGGCAGTTTCAGCTCTCCCTTGAAGAACTGGAAAAAGAAGTGGCGGCTGCCGTGTCGCTCGGGCTTCGTGCCGTGCTGCTTTTCGGCATACCCGCAGAAAAAGATCCCCTTGGGCACGGCGCCTATGACAGCGATGGCATTGTTCAGCGGGCGACGCGCCTGCTCAAAAAAAACTGGCCTGATCTTGTGGTTGTCACCGACCTCTGCCTCTGCGAATATACGTCGCATGGTCATTGCGGCATCATTGCGGACGGTGACCGCACAGGTCATGTGCTCAATGACCAGACGCTGGAGCTTCTTGCCCGGACCGCCGTTTCGCAGGCGCAGGCCGGAGCCGATATCATTGCTCCTTCCGACATGATGGACGGCCGGGTGCTTGCCATCCGTCAGGCACTTGACAAAGCGGGCTTTGAAGAAACCCCGATCATGTCCTATGCCGTCAAATACGCCTCGGCTTATTACGGCCCCTTCCGCGACGCTGCCGATTCCGCCCCTCATTTCGGCGACCGCCGCACGTACCAGATGGATCCCGGCAATGTGCAGGAAGCCATGCGCGAAATGCAGGCGGACATAGACGAAGGGGCCGACCTGTTCATCGTCAAGCCTGCAGGCCCCTACCAGGATGTCCTGCGCCTCATGCATGACAGCTTCGACGTGCCTCTTGTCGCCTACCAGGTGAGCGGAGAATATTCCCTCATCTGCGCAGCCGCCCAGAATGGCTGGATTGACCGCAGGGCCGTCGTCATGGAAGCCCTCACAGGTATCAAGCGCTCCGGCGCAGGCATGATCATCACCTATTTTGCCACAGAAGCACTGCGCGAAGGATGGATACGCTGATGGGCTGCCACCACGAAACATGCGCAATGGCAAACCCTGCAGAAAACGGCCAGCCAGCGCATCATAAAGGCATGCCACCTGCCCATGGAGCGGGACATCCCATGCCGGCATCAGGAGGACCTTCCCGCACATTGCCGGACGGCTCGCCCAAATGCCGCCTGATCGCATGGGAAGTGACGCGTTCGTGCAACCTTGCCTGCAAGCACTGCCGTGCCGAAGCCCATCCGGAGCCCTATGAAGGGGAACTGAGCACAGCAGAAGCGAAAGCTCTTATCGATACCTTTCCCCAGGTGGGCGAGCCCATAGTCATCTTCACCGGCGGAGACCCCATGATGCGGCCCGATATCTACGACCTTGCCGCATACGCGCGTGATAAAGGACTGCGCTGCGTCATGTCGCCCAACGGAACGCTTATCACGCCTGAAACAGCCAGAAAAATCCGCGAGGCCGGCATAATGCGCTGCTCCATTTCCATAGACGCAGCAGACGCAGCGCATCACGACGCTTTTCGCGGCGTTCCAGGAGCTTTTGACGCCTCCATGCGAGGCATAAGCATGCTCAAGGCGGAAGGCGTTGAATTTCAAATCAACACGACCGTTACCAAAAGCAATCTTGCTTCATTCAAAAAGATCTTCCACCTTTGCGAAGACATAGGGGCTGCCGCATGGCATATCTTTCTGCTTGTGCCCACGGGACGCGGGGCTTCAATCCAGGAAGAAGTCATCAGCGCCAAAGAATACGAAGACGTGCTGCACTGGTTTTATGACTTTCGCAAAACAACATCCATGCATCTGAAGGCAACGTGCGCCCCTCACTACTACAGAATCATGCGCCAGAAGGCCAAAGAAGAAGGAGTGACCGTCAACATGCAGAACTTCGGCATGGACGCCATGACCCGAGGATGCCTGGGGGGCACCGGCTTTTGCTTCATAAGCCATACGGGGCAGCTTCAGCCGTGCGGCTACCTTTCGCTTGACTGCGGCAATGTGCGTCAAACGCCTTTTCCTGAACTATGGAAAAATACGCCATGGTTCTTGAAATTCCGCGACCAGAAATCCTATGAGGGAAAATGCGGACGCTGCGAATACCACAGGGTTTGCGGTGGATGCCGCGCCCGTGCCGCAAGCATGTTCGGCAATCCCCTGGCCGAAGAACCCCTCTGCCTCTACCAGCCCATGAATAAGGCAGTCATGGGCAAGGAGAGTCTTTCATGAATCAGGATGAACTGGATATCATTGACCGCCGCATCCTTGACATTATCCAAGCAGGCTTTCCCCTTGTGCCGCGGCCCTATGCAGCCATTGCCGAACAGCTGAACATTCCTGAAGAAGAAGCGCTTCAGCGCGTTAACGAAATGCGCCATAAAAAAATCATCCGCAGGCTGGGAGCAAATTTTCAGTCTGCCAAGCTGGGCTTCCGCTCCACGCTTTGCGGCGCTGCCGTGCCCGAAGACAAGCTCGACGAGTTCATCAGCCTGGTCAACTCCATGCCGGGCGTGACGCACAACTATCTCCGCAATCATGAGTTTAACGTATGGTTCACGCTTATCGGCCCCTCCTGGGACGCCATCTGCGCAGACATACGGCGCATAGAGTCAGAAACCGGCATTTCAGTGATGAACCTGCCGGCTTCTAAGCTTTACAAGATACGCGTTGACTTTCAGATGGAATAATGGGCTGCCTGCATGCAATAAAGCGGGGCAAGGCGAAACACATTCGCGCCACGCCCCGTTTTTTTTGCCTGCGCGATCTCATTCAGCGCTTCCGGCCCGTGCCGTCAATGCCAAAGCGCACATCTAAGGAGAGATTGTCACCCGGCCTGACAAAATAGCCGTTCCGCGTCCGTTCCGCCTCGCCCATGGTCAGCAGTTCGCTTACCTTTACCAGGCGGAATCCCTGGGCGCGCAGCCCTGCAATGATGTGCTCCGCAAGCTTGGCCGTACCCCTGGGCACAAGGTTTGCGTGCATCAGCACTATGGAACCAGGCCTGATCTGGCGAAGGGCAGCCTTTGCTACGGACAAGGCCGCATTGTTCCTGCCGGTTTCAGCAGCGACATCCCATTGTATGACATGCAGGCCATAGCCTGCTAAAATTTCAAGGGCGCGATCACTGCAGCGCCCGTAGGGCAGGCGAAAAAGAGCAAGAGCAGGCGCTGGTTCTGCGGCAATGCTGCCGCCCTGCAAGGCGGCACGCCGTAAAAACTCCTCACGCAAAGCGGCATACACCGCCTGGGTCCATTCAATTTGCTCGCGCATGGCTGATTCGCTCATAATGCCGAAATTGCCATGGGTCCAGGCATGGCTGCCAATTTCAAAAAGCGGTTCGCCCATGATCTGCATCACTCTTTCGGCATGCGTTCGCATCCATTTGCCGCCCATGAAAAGCGTTGCCGGCGTACCTGTTTTGCGCAGCACGGCAAGGGTTTCCATGTCGCATCCGGTAGTTTTTGTGGCGAGTTCGCACATGTCAAACGTAAGGGCGGCCACCTTGTCTTCTCCTGCATTGACGCGGCGCACCGTGCCCTCCAGGGCTTTCGGCAGAGCAGGCAAAAACTGAGCACTCCCAAAAACTGCCGGAGGAGAAGGGTCGTTAGGCAGCGCCCCTCGTCCATCCGCGGCTGTAAAATTCCAGTCCTCCGGTTCTGCTGCAAAAGCCGAAATGCATTCCATAAAGATAAACAGCAGCGCCAGAAAGCAAAGCAGAGGGCGCCTGGCTGCCGAAGCGCTGCACGCTCTGCCTTTGGCAGGATTCAGCAAATAGAGTATATTGTTTTGCAATGTTTTCTCTTTCATTGTTCAGTCCGGGCAAAAACGCAGCGCCCAACGGAATGTCTTGAACAAAAAATTACTTGCAGATATGCTGAAATCCGCAAACAAACGAGGCAAGCATGCTCACAGGAATGACCATCACGCAAAATCTCTCCGCTGTTTCGGGCGGAGCCTTTTTTGCCGGCCATACCTGAACCCGGCGCAGATGGAGCAGGATGTTCCAGCGCGTCCATGGGCGGCATGGCTTGCATATAGCCGCCAGACCGATTGACTCCTTCCTTCTGCAGGCATAGCAACGCGCCGCATGGGCAACGGCTTTGAAGAATGGCTTGTCCAAAGCAGCGGCCAGATTTTGCATGCGGCCATGCCCAAGCATGTATCTTTACGCAAAAAAACTCAAGGAAGGAGAATACGAGTGAAAGCAAGCAATCCCTTTGCCACAAATATCGGCATCATTGTCGTCGGCCTGGTTATTGGAGCGGCGGCCATCCTTTTGCAGAAGATGGGCAACCCGGGCAACATGGGCATATGCGTCGCCTGCTTTGAACGTGATCTGGCCGGCGGGCTTGGCCTGCACCGCGCAGCCATAGTGCAGTACATACGTCCTGAAATCATCGGCTTTGTGCTAGGTTCACTGTGCATGGCCCTTGCCTTTGGAGAATTTCGTCCACGCGGAGGCTCGTCACCCATCACCCGCTTTATTCTGGGCATCATTGCTGCCATGGGCGCGCTGGTGTTTCTGGGCTGCCCCTGGCGCACCATCCTCCGCCTGGCAGGCGGCGACTGGAACGCCTTGCTTGGCATTGCCGGCCTTATCACGGGCATTGCCATAGGAACAGTGTTCTTCAGGCGCGGCTACACGCTTGGAAGCAGCGTTAAGCAAAGCGCACTGACTGGATGGATGTTCCCACTGCTCATGGCAGGCATCCTGGTTCTTGCCCTGGCTTTTCCGCAGATATCCGGCCAGCCTCAAAGCGGGCCGCTGTTCTATTCGCAAAAGGGTCCCGGCTCCATGCACGCTCCCTTCCTTATTTCTTTCGGTGCGGCGCTTGTCATCGGCGCGTTGGCGCAGCGCAGCAGATTCTGCACGATGGGCGCCTTCCGCGATCTTATACTTTTCCGCTACACGCATCTCTTTCTCGGAGTGCTTGCCATGTTTGCCGCCGCTTTGGCCGGCAATCTCCTGCTGGGCGGTTTCCATCCCGGCTTTGCCAATCAGCCCATCGCCCACACTGACGGGCTTTGGAACTTCTGCGGAATGGTGACGGCTGGCCTTGCTTTTGCCCTTGCCGGAGGCTGTCCTGGACGGCAGTTGTTCATGTCAGGCGAAGGTGACAGCGACGCTGCCATATTTGCCCTTGGCATGCTCGCCGGCGCAGCCATGGCTCACAATCTGGGCACGGCCAGCTCCGGCGCAGGCATAGGAGCCTACGGCATTCACGCCACAGTGATCGGTTTTGCCGTCTGCCTGCTTATTGGCGTCTGCCACTGCAAAAAAGCATAACCAGAGGAGAAAAAAAATGCTTATTGATACCAGAGGTCTTTCCTGCCCGCAGCCGCTGCTCATGGTATACCCTCATTTAAGCGGAAGCGAAGCCATAGACGTGCTCGTCGACAATGCCACAAGCCGTGAAAACATAACCAGAGCCGCGCATAAAAACGGCTGGAACGTAACGGAACAGGCGGAGTCTGAAGACGTTATACGCCTCGAACTGCGCAAGTAATGTTTAAACGCCTGTCAGCATTGCTGGGGGGGAATAAGAAATCCCCCCAAAAAACGCCGTTGCATGAGACGGAAAAAGGCTTCCTGGTCTTCCATCACACGGGCGAAGTCATTCGAGCGGAGCAGATGCTCCAGAAGGCCGGTTTTTACGTGGAAATCAAAGGCCCGCCGCCTGATTTGCGCACAGGATGCGACATGGTCATCGTTTTTCCGCTTCTTAAAGAATTTGCCGTGCGCCGCGAACTGGAAAAAGCAGGGTTGCATCCCGCTGACATCATACCCATGCGCGGCGGCATGCTTGAACCGGTATCGCTGCTGAAAACAATAGACTACGGCAAATGGATCATGGTGCAGGCAGCCAACGTAAAGATCACCGTTGAAAAAGCCAGCGGCGCCATCGTCAATGTTTCAGGCGGCGGATGCCCGGATGTGCCCTGGCTGGCAGGCCTTATGGTCGGCCAGAACATTTTTGCGGCAGACGAACCCCGCATTAATGGCCAGTCGCTCTGCTCATACGCACTCCAAAAAGCGTTTATTGAAGCGCGCAGACTGATCGAGGACGGAGAAACATGATGAACTGGCTTATCTGCGGAACCGTGCCTGACGACAATTTTCCTCTTTGCCTGGGCACGTGGATGGTTGAAAAAGAAATGCTTGTTCCCGTTTCTTCTTTTGACGGATCCGGCCCCATCCCGTGCGTGCCCGTTCGACGCGGCACGCCAGCTTTGTCCGCATCGGCCATTCTTGCCGCCAATGCCTTATCGTCTTCTCCGCCTGCCCTTCTGCTGGCCGGAGATCAGGGCAGCGGAAAAGGCAGCGCCAGGCTTTATGACTTTCTTGCCGAATGGCTGATAAAGGATGAGTCTGCTAACATCAAGGGATTGACCTTTCATTACATGTTTCCCAGCGTCGACGGTCACAACCGCATCCTCATGGCGCTGGATGAACGCAAAGGCACGCGACCCAGGCTGATTGCCGACGCTGGATTTATGTACGCCGCAAAAATGAGCGGCTTTGCCGCCCGCTATGATGTATTTACTCCCGATGCTGGCGAACTGGCTTTTCTTGCGGACGAAAAAGCCCCGCATCCTTTTTACACAAGGGGATTTTTTCTTGCTGATGGGCAAGACGTCCCTGCACTCGCCCGCATGGCCTTTGATCATGAAGACAGCGCAAAAATTCTTTTGGTCAAGGGCAAAACCGATTTGATCGTGGAACATGGCGAGGTTACAGCCAGCGTCAGCAAACCCTGCATACCCTTCATGGAACCCATCGGAGGCACGGGTGACATTGTCACAGGACTTTTGACAGCCTTTGCCTCTGCCGGCATTCCCCTTTTCCAGGCCTGTGTCAGGGCGGCACAGGCAGCCCGCTTTGCTGGCGAAGCCGCAGACCCCACTCCTGCAACTTCTGTGTCGCAAATCATGCCCTTCATCAAAGAAGGCGTAATAAGGACCAATGCATGAAACAAATACCTGTCGTAGATTGCCGCGGCCTGGTATGCCCGGAGCCTGTCATCAGAACCCGCGACGCCTTGTCTGAAAAGCCTGAAAAGCTCACTGTGCTCGTTGATTACGCCCCTTCG
>JAGAZG010000229.1 GCA_017940105.1 Mailhella sp.
GCTCAGCGCGTCACGCACGAGAGACATGCTGCCGGGCATATCCAGCCAGGCATGAAAGTCTCCTGCAGAAAAAATCTTCACGAGATCAGGATGGGCCACTATCTGAAAAAGGCGGGTCTCCGCCATCTTAGCCATGGTGCGGTAATACTGCTCATAGAGAGCGTACTTTTTTTCCTGTGTAAAATCCGCCCAGTCAGCAGCAGAGCTGTCCATGCCCCAGCGCCCCAGAAAATGTATGCCGGCAATGACATAATCATAGTCATGGGCTTTGATCATGCACTTCAGGTATGGCACCTCGTCTTCCAGCCAGTCGGCTTCAAGGCCGAGCAGCACTTCACAGTTTTTCTGCCCTTCCCGCAGCTCACTGACCTCGCGGATGTAATCGTCAAACGTGGCCGCGAGATGATCGCGGTATTCCGAAGGATAATCGTACCCTTCTGGCCTGGGTGAATGCTCAGAAAAGCCCTGCACGGCAAGGCCGTACTTTTGCCCGGCTTCAAACATTTGCACAACGCTGTCGCGGGCGTGTGAGTGATTGGTATGGGTATGCAGGTCAACGCGTATCATTTTGCCTTTCTCCTTATAAGGATGGAGTACAGGCGGCAGGATACGGCATAGCCGGAGCATACGCAAGCGGCTGAAAAGGGCATGCGGCCATGCGCATGGAGAAAAGAGTATCGCTCAAGCGTTGCCATCCGCCGCATATCAGGATAACGTTATCGCAAACGGACTTTCGTCTCATGGAGGTGCTGCATGAACGTTGCGGGCAGAAAAATTTTGCCATTTTTTTTCTTTGCGTGGATGCTGTGCGTCTTTACAGCCAATGCAGGCGAAACCAGCATATGGGCGAAAGGACAATGGGAAAAAGACGGTGCCGTCAATATTTTCAACAGCGTCTTTGTGCATGAGGACTGCTCCCTGACCGTTGTTGAAAAAATAGAAGGGCTCGAAGGAGATCTCGTGCTCGGCTTTGGCCGCCCGCACGCCAGCAACGCGCTTAAAGAAGGCGTGCCCTCCCTGAAAATCACCGGCGTGGAAGTTGACGGAAAAGCCGTGCCTTCCGGCGTGTCTGTGGGCAGGAACAAGAAAGGCATTCCCGTGGAGCTGAAGCTTGCAGCGCCTGGACCGGGAAGACATGCTTACACCATACGCTACACGGTCAAAGGCCGCGTTCTGACATCCGGCAAAGACTATGACGAACTTATCTGGGAGCCGTGCAGCGTTTTCGGGCCGTCCGGCATCTCACGCATGAGCTGCGCCGTTACGCTGCCGAAAGGTGCGGAACTGCTGGGGCAGGAAGCAACGCTTGGCACGAATGCAGGCGGAGCAAAAAAGACCTACAGCTTTGTTGGCAAGTCCGGCGCAGCCCTTTACCGCGGCGAGGCATACATGGCCCCGGGCGAATTTTTCACCGTCGCCGCCCGCTGGAGCAAGGGAGCGGTCACTCCGCCAGGCATATGGGATGAAGGCTATCCTGACCAGAAGCCGTTCTACGATATCCACGACATCGTCACCGTGCAGAAGGATGGAACCATTGAGTTTGACGCCTGTCTCTCGGGATTTACAGGAAAGCTCATCTATAGTCTGAACCGCACCTATGCCAGCAGTTCGCGCTTTGGCGAACCGGCTCCCATTGAATTTGTCTCCGCCACTGTGGACGGAAAGCCTGCACAGGCAACCGTCAGCATGAACGGCGCCCAAGAACCTTCGGCTATCCTGATCACGCCACCCTCACAGGGACCGCATGATTATGTACTGCATCTGAAAACAACGGACTGCGTGCTCTTCAACAGCAAAGACTACGACGAGCTCACATGGGATGTGGGCGCACCTTTCGACAGGGCACGCGTAGCCTGCACTATCAATCTGCCTGAAGGGGCACAAGTGCTTGGGCAAAGCGCCCGGCTCGGCCACGAAACCACCGATCACAAGCCTGTTGAAATGAGCAAGTCCGACGGCAGGGCCCTGTTCAGGGGAATGGGCTACATGGAAAAAGGCCAGTCCTTTGCCGTGACTGTGCGTTTTTCAAAAGGGATTGTCACGGCATCGTCTTCAGCAAAGGCCATGGAAAAGCTTGAAAGGTATGCGTGGGTGCTGTTTGTCCTCACAGCTCTGTTCTGCACGGCCATGTGGTGGTTCTTTGGCAAGGATCCGCGCCCCAAAACCATTGTGCCGAGGTTCTACCCGCCTGTGCTTTCAGACGGAACCATACTGTCCCCTGCTCAGGTTGCCTACGTTCACGACTCCGCCAGGCTGAAATCCCGCGGCTTTGTCGGCCTGCTGCTCAACCTTGCCGTTCAGAAGGCTCTTTCCATAAGCGGTTCAGGCACCAAAAAAGACCCGTACATACTCTCTCCCGGAAAAAAGGGCGCGGCCTCCGTAAAGATTTACCAGGACGGCGGACGCAACGACGGGCGCCCTGCAGAAGCGGACCTGAACAGGCGCTGGAACGAAAAAATCAGCCAGGGCAAAGGATTTGACGTCGCAGAGCGCTCCGTCATCAATCGGCTTCTTGCATCGGGTGAGCAGCACATCTTTGGCAAGCAGAGCTCCTGGAGCATAGCAATGGCCAGGGGCGATGCCTACCTCGCCGTAAGCGAAGACCTGCGCGGCACATGGCGCCTGAGGGCAGGCGTGGTGCTGGCCATGCACTTTATCGTTTATCTTGCCCTCATAGTCTTTCTTGCCATGAGCGGTGCAATGGGAGGCAGCGGGAGCTTTGCCATCGTATGCGCCATCGTATCGATTGGCGGGCTCCTTTCATGGCTGTACCACTCCACCGTGCACAGAGTGCACAAATTCTTTATTCAATGGGAAGAAATGGGGCTGGCGTGCATGGGGGCTTTCTTCTTGCTCTGCCTGCTTATCCCCATGATTTTACTCTATGACTTTATCATCATTCCGAACGATGACATGAACAGCTTTTCCGGCTATTCCTTCATGGAGGCATGGCAGCCCGTCCGAATCATTCTGGTGCCTGTTCTCATCGCATACCTGTACAGGCGGACGCGCAGCTGGCCTGCCGTAACGCTTGGCCCGCTCAAATTCCTGGGCTTTCTGCTGGGCTTCATTATGCTGCTTGGCATGCTCTGGGCCATGAACTTTCCTGGCACATCAGGCGCCGCGCTGCTGCTTGCGCTTATCAGCCCGACATTGTTCCTGCCCATCATGAAACAGCCTTCGCCAAAGGCACTGCAGCTGATGGCAGATATAGAAGGCTTTGGCATGTATATCAAAGCGGCAGAAACCGAACGCCTCAACCTGCTCAATGCGCCTGAACGAACGCCGCATGAATTTCAGCGGGTCATGCCCTATGCCGTGGCCCTCGGCCTTGAAAACGCGTGGGGAGCCAAGTTTACAGACCTGGCCGCGCAGCTGCACTTCAAGGGCTCTATTGGAACACTTGACGAATTCCAGCACCGCCTGAACGGAATATGACAGGATGATGCCATTAATGCAGAAAGGCGCGGCAATGCCGCGCCTTTCTGCAATAATGTGAAAAAAGCTATTCTGCCGCGTTAAGGATGCCGAATCTGCGCATGATGGACTGCGCGGCCCGGCGGCCTGCGCCCATGGCGAGAATAACGGTGGCGGCGCCGGTAACGATATCGCCGCCGGCATATACGTTTGGTATGGATGTTTCGCCGTTTTCATCAACGGCAATATAGCCGCGGTCATTCAGCTTAAGGCCTGGCGTGTCAAGCATGAGAGGATTGGGCCTCGTGCCCAGGGCAACAATGGCGAGGTCGGTTTCAAGCACAAAATCCTGCCCTTCCACCGGACGCGGACGCCGGCGCCCCGAAGCATCTGGTTCTCCAAGTTCCATGCGCTGCAGTTCCACTCCGGTCAGCCGGCCGTTTTCGTCAACGGTAAATCGCTTGGGAGCGGCCAGTTCTATAATCTGCACGCCCTCTTCGAGAGCATGCTCTATCTCTTCTCCGCGGGCAGGCATTTCTGCACGGGTGCGGCGGTAGACGATGCGCACGCTTTCAGCGCCCAGCCGCAGGGCGGTACGGGCCGCATCCATTGCCACGTTGCCGGCGCCAAACACCGTCACATGCCTGCCAGGCGCAACGGGCGTATCATATTCCGGAAAAGAATGCGCCCTGCCCAGATTTACCCTGGTCAGGTATTCGTTGGCAGAAAACACGCCTATGCAGTTTTCGTTGGGCACATTGAGAAAATGAGGAAGTCCGGCGCCAACGCCCATGAACACGGCATCATAGCCGCCGTCAAGCAATCCTTGCACGGTCACGGTGCGCCCGCCCACATGATTAAGGCGGATGTCCACGCCCATTGAGGCAAGGCTGTCAAGCTCGCGGTGCACGACATCCTTGGGCAAGCGGAAGGCAGGAATGCCGTAGACAAGCACGCCGCCGGCTTCGTGAAGGCCTTCGAACACCGTCACGTCAACGCCGTTCTGCGCCAGCAGACCTGCGCAGGTCAGCGAAGACGGCCCAGAACCTATGCAGGCAACGCGGCGGCCGGCTTTCTGCACTTTTGGGGCTTCGGCTGCAGCGGCATGATCCGCCACAAAACGTTCCAGCCGGCCAATGGCTACCGGCTGGCCTTTCTTGCCAAGGATGCACTTGCCTTCGCACTGCTTTTCCTGAGGGCATACGCGGCCGCATACAGCGGGCAGGCTGCTGGTTTCATGTATGATGCGGCTGGCTTCGTTAATGTCGCCAAGCACGACCTGATGGATGAACTGCGGTATGGCTATGTCAACCGGGCAGCCTGTGCGGCACAGCGGCTTTGGGCACTGAAGACAGCGAGTTGCTTCTTCATGTGCCATTTCGGCAGTGTAGCCGAGGGCCACTTCTGAAAAGTTTCTGACACGTTCCTGCGGCGTCTGGCAAGGCATTTCATGGCGGGGAATTTTTGCCCCCTTTACGGCTGTCTGGCTCATGTCACGCCTCCTTCTTTTCAAAACAGTGGCAGCGGTGATGCTCTTTGGCGACTTTTTCCTGCTCGCGGAAGGACCCAAGGCGCATGCGCAGTTCTGCAAAATCCACCTGATGCCCATCGAATTCAGGGCCGTCTACGCAGGTGAACTTCATCTGCCCACCGACAGAGACACGGCAGGCGCCGCACATGCCGAGCCCGTCAACCATGAGCGAATTCAGGCTGACGGTGGTGGGCGTGCCATAGCCGCGGGTCAGTTCAGCCACGGCCTGCATCATGGGCACTGGACCAATGGCCACGACCTCAGCAATATTTTCGCCCTCGCTGTCAAGCCGCGAGCGCACAAGATCGGTGACTATGCCCTGGATGCCCATGGAGCCGTCATCCGTAGAAACAAGCACTTCGTCAGAAAACAGCGAAAGCTCCTTGTGAAACAAAAGAAGATCCTTGCTGCGCGCTCCAATGCACGAGATAACATAGTTGCCAGCGGCATGATGACCTTTTGCGATGTGGTGCATGGCGGCTACGCCCGTGCCGCCGCCGACGCAAATGACTTTTTTGGGCGGGGCGAAGCGTTCAATCTTCGTGGCCCGGCCAAGAGGACCGCAAACATCAAGAATTTCCTGCCCTTCTTCAAGCTCTTCAAGCATCTGCGTGGAACGGCCCATGACCAGGTACACGATGGTAATGGTGCCATTTTTTTTATCTGTATCCGCTATTGTAAGCGGAAAACGCTCGCCATGGGCGTCAACCCGTAAAATGACAAAGTGGCCCGGACGTGCGGTAGCCGCTATCTGGGGCGCGTCAAGCACCAGCTTGCTGGTGCGTCCCGGAATCAGCTTTTCTTTATGCAAAATTTTTGTTGGCATGAACCCTCCCAATCCCCTGGCTCAAGAAATACGGCGATTGCCCGGAATAACCCGGGCACACATAAACATGCAGAAACGTTTTTTGCCATGCTGCAAAAAACGTCCCCTACGAAAAACAGTATGTTCGCGTTAATGAAGATTTGCTCTAATCCAAAGGCATGTCAACTGTTTTGCCCGATCAGCTTGCGATAACCCTGCAAAAAAATAGGGGCACCCTGAATGTTTCAAGGCGCCCCTGCTGAAAAAACAGAAGAAAGAATCAATTTTCCCACTTGCCATTGAAGTAGCGTGGAAGTTCAGTGCAACTGCGGGAATTGACCATCCTGAACGGCCCCTTTTTCGCCGCTTTCTGAGTTTTTGCCACGCTTTCATATGTTTTTTCCATATAGTGCATGGAAGCGACGTAATCAAAATGCTTGCTCACGCTCTTGCGCATGTCGGCACGCACAGTCTTTGGATCAATCTCAGAGTACTGCACGACCTGCATGCCTTTTCGGGTAAAAATTTTGGGCTTGTTCTTAGAACCGTTCATGCTCTTGTTGGCACGCTCCACATACGAAGCAACAAACTCGTCCAGTTCAGCCTTGGCCTGGGCTTCAGAAGGAACTTTTTTTGCAGCTGTCTTTTTGGCAGGCGCCGCCTTGGCCTTGGAAGATTTTTTAGACGCAGCAGCCTTTTTGGTTGCAGGCGCAGCGGCTGGTTCTGCCTTGGCAGGTTCCTGAACCTGGACAGCCGGTTCAGAAGGCTCTGCCTGAGCGGGATCGTCTGACTTAAAAGGGAAGCAAGCCGTTAAAAGAAGCGCAGTAGCGCAAAGGCAGGCATGCGTTATATATTTGACCATCGGGACTCCGGGCAAAGAAAAGCCCGGCAAGCCGGGCCTTTCTCATGCTGATGTATTTATTGCTTACTTGAAGAGGATCTCAACGCGGCGGTTCAGGTAACGGCCTTCTTCGTTGGCGTTGTCATACTTGAAGGACTTGCCGCGGCCAGCGGTTGCCAGCTTGGAAGAGGGCACGCCCTGCTTCACAAGGTAGGACTTCACGGAATTGGCACGGTTCTGGGAGAGACGCTTGTTGTAGGCGTCGGAACCCTTGGAGTCGGTCCAGCCTTCGAGAACGACATTGTTGCCCTTGTCCTTGAGCACGACGGCAGCTTCGTCGAGGATGCCCTGAGCCTTGGCGTCAAGAGCATAAGAATCAAAGGCGAAGTTTACGCCATGGAGAACCAGGGCTTCTTCACCGCCGCCATAGAAGACGTCGGCCACGAACTTGTCAACAGCTTCCTGGCTGGCGAGGAGGTCGGCGCCCTTCACGGAAACGGAGCAGTTGTTCAGAGCGGCGATCTTGTCGAGGGTAGCCTGGCCAGCGGGATCATCGGCGAAAGAAATGACATGGAAGCAGATGCCGGGCTGAGCCTGGTAAATGGCAGCGGCTTCGGCAACAGGATCAACACCCTGGTTGTTGGCGCCGTCAGAAGCGATGATCACGGCAGTAGGACGAGCCATGTTGGCATAGTCGCCGGAAACGGCGGCAAAGCCGTCGCCCATCGGAGTCATCTTGCCAAAAATGGGGCCGCCTTCAGCAAGCGTGTCAATGCCGGCCTGCATGGCGTTACGCTCCCAGGCGCCGTAAGGAACAACAGACTTGACGCCGGCAAACGTATGCATGGAGCCCTGGTAGCCGAGATCCGGAATGGCCTGGTTGACAGCGCCGAGCACTTTCTTGGCATTCTGCGCCTTGGTGACGCCATTGATGCCGTTGCCCATCATCATGGAGCCGGACTGGTCAACGAGGAAGTCAAAGCTGTCGACTTTGCGAACCATGTTTTCTGCCTGGGAGGCAGAGACGAGGCCCATCACAAGAGCGGCTGCAAGCAGCGCCGTACGGAACGTTTTCATGAAAATCCTCCAATTATAAATGTATGAACAAGGTCGGTTACCTTTTTCCCTATCAAAGCCAGGCAAAACTGGCAAGTAAAAATAAAGGCGAAAGAGTAAAAAACCCTCCGCCTTTAAAAGAAACTTTTGCGCAAGACGCAGAAGACGGTTTACACGCAGCCAGTGGGCTTGGGCAGACCAGCCATTTTGCAGGCGCCTTTGCCAGGTCCTGACGGGAACAGGGCGTAGATGTCCTTCAGCTTGTAGCCGGTGTTCTTGGTCATGATGCGGACCATGGGGGCGATGCCGTTCTTCTTGTAGTAATCCTGCAGGAAGTCAATGACCTTCTTATGGTCGTCGGAAAGTTCGGCGATGCCTTCGGATTCCTTCACATAATCCAGCCATTCAGGGCACCAGTCATCGAAGCGCAGCAGGAAGCCGTCTTCGTCGACTTCGAACGTTTTGCCTTCGTAAGAAACTTCAGCCATGCGTGTCCTCCTTGGACGAGTTGTGACTGTGTTAGTAAAATTGCCTGAGCCGCAGGGGACACAGACTTACATTTAAAAGGAAAAAATGTTCCCTACCCAGTGGTCATGCCATAAAGCACAGTAAATGGCAAGCGATAATCATGGACTTTTTATGCACGCCGAGTCCGTTCTTTTTTTCACAGTCTTTGCCAGGCAAAGCATTCATTCCTGTTTCTGAGGCACGCTTTCTTTAATATAGCTGCGTACCGTAAGCCCAAAGACCATGCCGCTTGCAACGGCAAATGCCAAAAGAGCTGTCATGGCATGCAGCAGGCCGGACGCTCCGCCGCCCATCCAGTCCGAGAGCACTCCGACCATCAGCGGTCCCCAGGCCCCTCCCGTAAAGAACACCAGGGTGCCAAAAAGCCCGGTGGCGCTGCTGCGGTACTGAGGGCTGACGACATCCTGAATAAAGCTGAAATAAGCGGGAATAGGCATCATGAGGACAATGCCGTCGACAATGCCCATGACGCATATCACCGGCAGCGAAACCCTGCCCATCATGCAATAGAACAATGCCTTGGACGCAACAATGAGAAACAGCAGAAAAGACGCCGCCTTGACGCGGCCGCCGGCATATTTTTTTGACCATGCGTCGGCAAGCATGCCCCCTAAATAAGGCCCGCATGCCCCGGCCAAAAGAAAACACGCCGCAAGCGGAGCTGCGTACTGGGGTTCCAGTCCATAGCTGCGGATGAGCAGCACCGGCATCCATGTCTGGTACGAATATTTAATGATGCTGTACAATCCAGTCGCCAGGGCCCCGAGGAGAATGGTCCTGACGCGCAAAAGCCCTTTGACCCCGGCAAAGAAACCTCCTGCGGCGGCAGGCTGCCTGTCCGGCAGGCGCGGTATGCAAAAAGCAGCTGCCAGAGCGGGCACGACAAAAAGGGCGAAACTCAAGCGCCAGCTCCCGGTAAGGGCAAGCACCCCTCCGCCAAGGAGCGTGCCCAGCGCCATGCCTAGGGGGGCAGACATCTGAAACGTGCCAAGCACCCTGCCCCTCTTTTCTGCAGGGTAAATGGATGAAAGCCACGCCGTGCCGCCCGATCCTGTAGCGGCTTCATTGGCGCTGCCAAGAATGCGCGCGAAAACCAGCCCGGCAAAACCTGTTGCCGCCGCAGTGAGGGCCATGCCCATTCCCCACAGACCGGCGCCGATGCCGATGACCAGCCTTCGCTTGAACAGATCATTAAAAATTGAACATGGAAAAATAAGGGCTATCAGCGTCATGAGCAGAATGGAATGGAGCAATCCGAGCTGAGCGTCGGTAAACCCCATGTCGGCTTTCATGGCTTCTCCCACAATGCCAAGAACCGAACGGTCCATAAAATTCATGCTGTAATAGCCAATAAGAACGGGAAGCAGCAATTTTTGCGGAAGCGTGAAGCGAAATTTCATGGGAATCCTTTGGTGCGCACTGCCCATAACAATCATCATCTACTAATTGAATAGTTACTACTCTAATAAAAATA
>JAGAZG010000230.1 GCA_017940105.1 Mailhella sp.
AAGGCGCGTTATGCACTGTTCAGAGACAATGCCCTCGTGCAGGAGCACAGTCGCCCCCTCAAGGCTGCGTTCTTTGCCAAGCGAACGGAAGCAGACTTTGAAAACGCCGCCTTCTTTTGCAATGCTCACGGCGCTGCTGCCCGGATAAAACGGCACGCGGGCCATGGCGCCGCGCAGGCCCATGCCTGCGCCGTGCATAAAATACAGCGGGCGCGCCGCAATGCCGTGCAGCTTTGTCACCGCCTTGAAAGCATTAGTTGCAGCCCCTGTCAGCACTACGCCGGATACGCCCACCTTTAGCCGCAGCAGGTGGTCAAGCGTCTGCAAAATGAGCGGGCCATTGCCGCAAAGGACAACCGGCCCTTCAAATGTCATGCCGCCGGACTTCAAAAGCACGTCGGCAGCGCCAGCTCCAAGGACGCCCGGCAGCGTCCAGCCGGGTACGGGGACGGGACGTTCCATGGCGCCCGTGGCGATAAGTATCTGCCTGGCCCTGAGGTTCATGCTTTTTCCAGCAATGCTGACATAGGCGTTCTGCGGCAGCAGATGCCAGACCTGGGCGCCTGCTGAGAACTCGGCCCCGGAATTTTGAAACTCCCTGGCCATGTTCCGCCCTTCTTCGTATTCCCCGCCCAGAAAGCCGACCAGTTCCTGCGGAGCGGAACCGGCCCGTCTCCAGACCTGGCCCCCCGGTTCCTGCTGCCTGTCCAGCACAAGCACGTCGAGCTTTCTGCGTCGCAGCTCAATGGCCGCAGCCATGCCGGCAGGCCCGGCGCCAACTATGATAGCATCCCACTGTGTACGTGTCATAAAATCACCTCGTTAACCCGCATGAAGCTGGCGTGCAGGCCGCGAAGGCCAGCACGCAGGCTCCCCTACGCCTGCGCCATGCCGTCAACGCGAAAATCCGGCGCGCCTACCTGCCTGCGAACCCTCATCCCGTCTCTGACGGCTACAAGGCAAGCCTGCTGATTCGGCTTGCCGTCTATCTCCATAAGGCATTCAAAGCATACGCCCATGTGGCAGAAAGGTCCGCGCGCCTCGTGGCGGCAGGCCGTCTCACGCGTGGATTCCACGCCTGAGCCCAAAACAGCTGCCGCGACGGTCATGCCTTCTGCGGCCGTTACCGGGGCGTCATCAACATAAATAGTCACCTGCCTGCCCTGGAGGGGAAAGACGGATTTCATGCCATACTCCTGCTTAAATGTATCGCGTTCTGGCCGGCATGCGGCCTGCCGTGCAACGGCTTCAATCCAGGCGGAATCCGTTGCCAAGGGCGTCTTCGGGGTCCACAACGAACTTCAGCAGGCCGGTCAAATGCGCCCGTCCGCTCACTTCGGGAACGCCGCCGCTGCAATTGCCCACCGTTGCAGGCTCAACGATGCGCGCGCGGAACTCTGTGCCAATGACGCTTTCGTGCAGGAATTCTTCGTTCAATGCCAGTTCGCCCTTGGCAAAAAGCGAGGCCACGCGGGCTGACGTGCCCGTGCCGCAAGGCGAACGGTCAACGGAATTGGGCAAAAAGATGACGGTGTTGCGGTAATTAGCCTTGGGATTGTCCGGCTTTCCGCAGAACATGACATGCGTGATCACGTTGATGAACGGCTTTTCAGGATGCTGGAACCTGACCTTTTTGCGCACGGCTTCGCCAAAGACCTGGGCCCAGTATTCGATTTTGCCCAGGTAGCCGGAACGCAGCTCAAGCCCCTCAAAATATTTTGCGTCGGCGATGGCATAGGTGTTGCCGCCGTAGGCCACGTCAAAAGGAACGGGGCCGGCTCCTGGCACGTCTACCACGTCAGAGCAGAACAGGAAGGACGGCACGTTGCGGAAGGTGACGCTCTTCACGCGGCCGTTCTCAACCGTTGCGCGCGTGCGCACCAGCCCGGCCGGGGTATCGATGTTCACTTCGGTCACTTCGCCGGTTATCGGCACGCGCCCCGATTCCAGCATGGCGGTCACGCAGCCGATGGTGCTGTGCCCGCACATGGGCATGTGGCCGCCGGCATCGATGAACAGGATGCCCATGTGAGCCTCGGGATTGCAGGGCGGCACCCAGATGGTGCCCGACATGTTGCTGTGGCCGCGCGGCTCAAGCATGGTCACGGTGCGCACCCAGTCAAGATGCTCGCGTGCATACTGCATTTTTTCCTGCATGGTGCTGCCGTGTATGGTGGGTACGCCTGCAACGAGGTTTCGGGTAGGGTTGCCTGCGGTATGCGTGTCAATGGATTCAATAAGGCATTTGGTGAACATCACGCTCTCCAGAATAAGAAAAAAAATTTTATGAATGGCGCCGCCGGCGCGGCGCAAAGCTCCTACTGCCTGAATCTGTCAAGGCGGAAATGTTCCAGATCGAAATCAGGCTCCTCGCCCTTGAGCATCTGCGTCACGACATGGCCAGTGACCAGCGAAAGGCCTATGCCGTTGCCCTCGTGCCCCGCGGCAACGTACAGTCCCTGCACTTCCGTGGCCGATATGATCGGCTTGCCGTCAGGCGTGGCTGGACGAAGCCCGGCATAAGAGCGGATGAGGCGGGCTTCGGCAAATTTAGGAAAGAAATGCAGTATGCGCTGCGCCTGCGCCCGCATCACGGCAGGATGCGGCGTCATATCCATGCCGACAAAGCGCCTGCTGCTGCCGCAGAGAATGGTTCCGTCAGACGTGGGCTCAAGCACCATGGCAACGCCGAACTGCTCCATGTCTCGCGACACTCCGGAACGTTTTTGCCCGCCTTTGGCGGCAAGGTAGCCGAATTCCGCATAGTTCTTGCCCACAAGCCCTCGCACGCGTTCGGTGACGAGTATGTGCCCCTGGCGAGGCCTGATGGGCACATCCACGCCTGCGGTATGCGCTATGACGGGTGTCCATACGCCCGCGCAGAGCACCGCACGCCTGCAGCGTATGACGCCCTTGTCTGTTTCTACGCCGCAGACGGCATCCTTGTCTTTAAGTATGGCGCGGGCCTGCGTGCGCGTATGAATGGCGGCCCCGTGCTTTTCGGCCAGGCGCGAAAGCCCGAAGGCAAGGCGCATGGGGTTCAGCTTGGCGTCGCCCCAAAAGTTCAGGCAGGCCACGACGCTGGGAGCGACATGCGGCTCATGCCGGCGAAGTTCATCCTGATCCCACAGTTCGACATTCATGCCTTCGCTGCGCTTGCCTTCAAGCGTCTGATGGAGCGTATCCAGGTCTTTTTCATCATCTGCCAGCAGGCCTATGCCCTCCGGCTCAAACTGAATGTCGCACGGAAGTTCGGGAATGATCTTGGGAAAAAGATCCAGTCCCATCTTGCAGAAGCGGCTGAAAAAGCCGGGAGGGCTGTCATAAGTGACGGCGTGACCGTCACAGCGCTTGCTGGAGCCCCAGGGCACTTCGCCAAGTTCCACAAGGGCCACGTCCATGCCGCTGCGAGCCAGATAACAGGTGACGGCCGCGCCTATCGCGCCGCCTCCGACGACCACTACGTCGGCGTATTCACGTTTGTTCATGCTGCCGCCTTGCGCCAGAAATTCCGGGAGAATTTTCTTCTACTGCAACGGCGGCCCCGCGCCTGACGCGCGGGAGCCGCCCCGTAAAAAGCTACTTCAGCTCAGTGCTGGCAAGCACGGCGTCCACGGCAGCCTGCACATCTGCAGAAATGGGCTGGCGAGGCATGCGGCAGATGCCGCTGTTCATGCCGCGCTTATGCAGCACGTACTTGGCGATCTGCCAGAGCTGGCCGGTTTCTTCAAACAGGCGCAGCACGGGGAGTACCTTGCGGTAGATCTCGCGGGCCTTATCCAGCTGGCCGGACGTGGCATACTCGTAAAGCTTGACAGACATGGCAGGCGCGATGTTGGCAAGCACGCAGACCCAGCCCTTCGCGCCCATGATAAAGCTTTCCATGGCAAGGTCTTCGGCTCCGCAGAAGGGATCGAGCTTGTCGCCGATCTCATCCACGGCGCGGGTCAGGCGCTTGATGTCGCCCGTGGATTCCTTAAGGTAGGCCATGTGCGGCAGTTCGGCTATGCGCGCCAGGGTTTCGGGGGCGATGGTCACGCCTGAGCTGCCTGGATTGTTATAGACCATGACAGAAATATTCACGTTTTCAGAAAGGTACTTGTAGTAGCCGTAGATTTCTTCCTGGCTGAGGTGCAGCCCCGGGCAAGGCAGGCACATGACAGCGTCAGCGCCGATGGACGCCGCGTGACGGGCAAGTTCAACCGTCTGGTCAACGCTCTGCGATACGCAGCCGACGCAAACCGGCACGCGGCCTGCGGCCTGCTTCATCACAAATTCGGCAAACTGCTTGCGTTCTTCTGTGCTCAGAGCCGAAAATTCGCCCGTTGCGCCAAGGGGCAGCAGGCAGTGCACGCCAGAAGCCAGAAGCCATTCAATGTGCCTGGCGGCATCTTCATACACGATCTCGCCCTTGTCGTTGAAAGGGGTCACCATGACTGCGAGAATACCATAGAGTTTCTTGTTCATGTCTTTTTGCCTTCTTTTCGTCCGGCATCACTTAGCCGTCCTGTTTTTCCCGGAGGGCCCTTCCCCCCTGGCGATTGGTTAATATTTTCAGGAGCCCGCGTAGACGCTTTCGCACTGCTCAAGCATCTGCGCATGGGACTCTTTCAGCTTGCGTATCTTGCCGGCGATCTTCAGCATGGCCGCATGCAGGCTGCGCACCTCTTCAAGCTGGCGCTCGTCCGGCATGGGCACCGCAAGGGAATAAAGATCCCCGACCTTGATCTGCGGTACCGTCGTGCCTGACGTATGTGCCTTCAGGTAATCCTGCGCCGTTTTTGAGCGCAAAAAATAAAACAGCCATATCGGATCCACGGATTCTGCCCTGACCAGATAGAACGTCTGATTGGGCAGCCAGTTCGGCATGGATTCCATCACGATGCCCACGGATCCAAGAGACAGCAGGGATCCCTTGCCGCTGAGCAGGATATCGTGCTTCCGCAGCAGGGCGAGCTCCCTCTGCCGGCTGAGCTTCGGCGCATTGTCCACCATGCGGCTTGCCGAGTGTATGAAGCCGGTGCCGTCGATATCGGTGAGAACCACTTCCTGATACGAGTGCGCGCTCTGGTGCGGCAGACGCGCCGGCATCATCTGCCCCCTGATCAGCACGGCGCATTCGTCAAGCCGGCGAAAGCGTTCTGCATTGACGCCTGCGTCCTGCTTGCGGGGGCGCAAGTCGCACTGCCTTAAAACAAGTTCTGCCTGAGGCACGTCCTCCACCGGGGGAACAGGGGTATTCGGCTCCACCGCCCAGGATTTTTTTCTGTCCACAAGGTTAAGTATGGGGCGCAGGTAGCCGACTTCGACCGTGCCATTGTCAAGCACGAACCATTCCTTGGCATCTATGAGGCGCACATCGGCAGGCTTGCCGGCATTGGGCGCGAGCTGAAGTATGGCCGGCAGCACCCTGGGCATCAGCCCGGAAGGCAGCTGTATGACGGTGCGCAGCACTCCAGAGGATAAAAATTCCTGCTTGAGCTTAAGCTCCCTTGGGCCTGTGCTGTTTAAAAAAGACCATGTCGTAAGAATGACCGCGCCATGATAGCTGGCGCGTGCAAGGTTGCGGCAGAATGAAGAAAGGGAAATGTTGCCCTTGTAAAGAAAGGCAAAATGATACGCGTCCAGCACAAAGGGCGCGTCTGGCTGCTCGCAGAATATTTCGCGCCCGGCCACGGCTGAAGCGCACTCGGCAAGCGTCTTGCCGCCGGTAAAATGAACGCGCGCGCCAAGCGAGGCAAACCACAGGGCCAGGGGCAGCATGCTCTCGCCGTGGCATTCGACAACGGCATCCTGCGGCAGCTCTTCGCGAAAAACCTGCATATGGCTCATTATATCGATGACGCGGGCCGGAGGTATCTGCCTTTCGCCGCGAACGCGGTCAAGCTCGCACAGGGCTGCTATGGCAAAAATGACGCGGCTGCCGGATGATTTTCTTGGAAAAATCTGCCGGCGCAGGTTTTCAAGCCTTGGAGAATGCAGCTCTACGCCGCCAATGACGGCAAGCATGGCCAGTTTCAGGTCGCTGGCTGAAACTGCCTTGAAATTTTCTGAGATTTCGCAGGCAAAGGCGCATCCTTCCGTCAATGTCTGATCGTCAAAAACCATGTGCTTTTCCTTCTGGGCTTGTCACAGCAAGCCTTAGTTAGCAGTTTTTCATAATGCTGTCCATAAAAACACAAAACATCATTTTCAGCAAACTAAATAAAAATATTATATTTCAGCATATTAATTTTTATATCAACTGATAAAAAAATTATCCGTTGACTTAATTCTTCAAAAACTCTATCGTCGCCAACATATTAGGACATGTTTCAGCGAACTTTTCGAGCCTGCGGCAAACGCTGCGGCTCACGTCCAGGACGGTTTGATGAGCATCGAGATCAGCATCTGGGACAACGATACAGAACGCATCCGCACCATTGAAGGCAACCTTGCCCGTGCCATGCGCTCCCTCAATCTCAAAGGTGTTGTCAAAATCATCTCAGAACCTCCCCTCATCAGCAGGGAAAACCTGCTCAACCGCGTTCCCGTCCTTGAAATCCAAGATAAATACTGGAGCCTGAAACCGCAGGCCGTCATCACAGAAGACCAGTGCCGGGACCTTCTGACCCTTGTCTTCTGCAGCACGCAGCCCAGCTGATTTTCAACGGAGGAAGCATGGCAAACAGAGGCAACATACTGCTCGGGGGCATTTTTCTGGCCATAGGCCTCATACTGCTCAAGGTAGCCTATGAACCGCACGAAATGCTCTTTGCCGACCCCAATGCGCTGCACATCATGACCTACCCGAAAATCCTCATTTACATCTGGATCATCGGCAGCGTCTTTTACGCCTTCGGCAAGAAGGACTGCTCTACCTGGGACGACTTCAAAAAGTCCAAATTCCAGCTGCTCAAGGTGCTGTTATGCATCGCCTTCTACGCCATCACCTTCGAGTACCTTGGGCTGTTCATCAGCACGCTGCTCTTTCTGCTCGTCTTTTTCTGGGTGATGAATTACAGGAACAGGCTCACCGTGCCCGTGGCGCTGCTCTGCGCCTCCATCACATGGATAAGCTTTGAAAAGCTGCTCGGCATACCCATGCCCAGGCCGTTCTTTCTTGACCTTTTCTAGCGGGGCAGACCATGCTTAATGATATCTTGCACGCGTTCGGAACCATCGCAGACCCGATGTGCCTTTCCATGCTTGTTTTCGGCGTCATTTTCGGCACTGTCATAGGAGCTCTGCCCGGGCTCGGCACGGCTGTGGCCATCACCATCTGCATACCTTTCACGCTTAAAATGGGCAGCGGTCCGGCCATTGCCCTGCTGCTTGGCGTATACGCCTCTTCCATATACGGGGGCAGCATCTCCGCCGTTCTGCTCAACACGCCCGGCACGCCGCAGTCGGCATGCACAGGCATGGAAGGCTATCCCATGGCACGGGCCGGCAAAGCCCGCGAGGCGCTCGGCTGGGTGACCATGTCTTCGGTGATGGGCGGGCTCATCTCCTGCGCCGTTCTGGTTGTCGCCGCGCCTTCGCTGGCCGCCCTCTCCGTCAAATACGGAGGCCCCCTCGAAATATGCGCCCTCATCTGCATGGGCCTCGCCTGCATCACCAGCCTTTCTGAAGGCAGCCATGTCAAGGGCATACTCATGGGCGTGGCGGGGCTTTTTCTCGCCACCATCGGCAACGACCCGCAAACAGGGGAGATGCGCTTCACCTTTGGCAGTCAGAACCTTATCTCGGGCATAGACCTCATGCCTGTTGTGGTGGGCGTCTTCCCGCTGGCAGAGCTCTTCTTTCGCGTTTACGAATCCTTTGCGCAAAAGGCCCCCAAGGCCATACAATGCTCGGGCATGAAGCTGCCTTCCTGGTCAGACTGGAAGGTCAAGGGCCGCATCACAAACCTTCTGCGCTCATCCCTCATGGGCTGCGGACTGGGCATTCTGCCCGGCACGGGCGCCACGGCGGCAACCTTCATAGCCTATTCTTCGGCAAAGCGCATATCGCCAAACGGCAAAAACTTCGGCAAGGGCGAACCCGACGGCCTGATCGCGGCAGAATCTTCCACCAACGCGGTGTCCGGCGGCGCGCTGGTGCCCACGCTGGCCATGGGCATCCCCGGCGAACCGGTCATGGCGCTCATGCTGGCCACCCTCACCCTGCACGGCATCACCCCGGGCGTGCGCCTCATGGCCGACAACCCCGACATCGTCTACGCAACCTTCATCCTGCTGATCATGGCAAACCTTTCGCTGATTCCGGCGGCATGGTTCTGCATCCGCGGCTTCGGCAAGATCATCGCCTTCCCCACGGCCATACTGCTCGGCCTCATTGTCATTTGCTCGCTCATCGGCGTCTACCTGCCCCGCGGCAACATGTTTGACGTGTGGATGACCCTCGCCATCGGCGTCGTGGCCTTTTTCATGCGCATCACAAGCTTTCCCGTCGCACCGCTGCTCATCGGCTACGTGCTCAGCAACCAGCTGGAATACCGCATGAGCCAGGTCTGCATCTATCTTGGCGGCGGCTCCCTGCTTGACTATACCCTCGACCACCCCGTGGCCATCGCGCTTTTTGTCGTCGCTATCATACTGCTCGTCCTGCCCTTCTTCAGAAAGGACAGCTCCGACTGGGAATGCCGGACAGACATCGACGTCATGTAACCATTCCGCCCATCCGGGACGGATACAACCAATAAGGAGTATAACATGCTCAAACAGTTCATCGCAGGCCTTGCCATTGCAGCCGCAGCCATCGCCCCCGGCTTTACGCAGAAAGCCGTGGCCGCCGACTACCCCGACCGCCCCATCACCGTCATCGTGCCCTTTGGCGCAGGCGGCGAAGCCGACCTGATCGGCCGCATCCTTTCCAACGAAATGTCCAAGCTGCTCGGCCAGAACATCGCCGTGCAGAACGTTGTGGGCGCCGCCGGCATGAACGGCATGAGCGCCGTCATGCAGGCCAAGGGCGACGGCTATACCCTTGGCTTCTGCCCCAGCGCCCCGCTTGCCATACATCCCCATATGCGCAAGCTCCCCTATAACGCCGACACCTTCAGCATCATCGGCCGCGCCGTCAATGCGCCCTACTTCATCGTGACCCCGAAGAGCGCTCCATGGAACAATTCCGCTGAACTTGCCGCCGCCGTCAAGGCCGACCCCTCCAAGTTCTTCTGGGCTTCCGCCGGCGCCGGATCCGTGCCCTTCCTCGCCGAACTCGCCTACTTCCAGCAGTACGGCATGCCCTCCGGCAACCATGTGCCCTTCAACGGCGACGCCGATGCCTTCCAGGCTCTGGCTGGCAACCGCGCCCAGCTGTATGCCACCACCGCCGGCACCATCAAGAATTTTGAAGTCAAGCCCCTGGTCGTCCTCAACGCCGACCGCGACCCGGCCTACCCCGACTGCCCCACCGCCAAGGAAGAAGGCAAGAATCTGCTCATCAGCCAGTGGTTCTGCCTGTTCGGACCCAAGTCCCTGCCCGCAGACGTTGTTGCCAAGCTGAGCGATGCCATGGCCAAGGCCTGCGCTTCCCCGGAATTTTCTGACGCCCTCGGCAAGCTCGGCCTTAAGCCCGGCTACCTGAACAGCGCGGACACCATGGCTTTCATCCAGAAAGAATCTGCCCGCAACGCCGAGCTTCTTAAGGCTCTTGCCGGCAAATAAGCCCATTAACCTTCAAAGGATCGTATACACATGCGCGAGATAAAAAACGCCATTGTCGTGATGTGCGACACCATGCAGTTCAACTACCTTGGCTGCTATGGCAACTCCTGGATCAAGACCCCGAACATCGACCGCTTTGCAGCGGAAGGCACGCTGTTTGAGAACTGCTACACAGAAGGCCTGCCCACCGTGCCCTGCCGCCGCGCCATGCTCACCGGCCGCTACACCCTGCCTGTGAAAGGCTGGTCGCAGCTTGACATCGACGACACCACCATTGCCGACCTCTGCTGGGGACAGCCCATTGAATCCTACCTGATTTATGACGCCGGCCCCTGGCGCCTGCCGAAGTTCGGTTACGCACGCGGCTTTGACAGGGTCTTCTTCCTGCACGGTCACGAAACCGACCACCAGTATTATGCGCAGGACGACCTCAATCCCCTGTTCCATGCAGAGGACTACGTTGAACAGCACGTTATCGACAAGGCAGACGAAGTGCTCGGCGAAAACGTCGTGCGCCCCCTGCTCAACCAGATCGAATGCCACCTGAAGGAACGCCAGTACTGGAAGTCCGATGAAGACCAGCATGCCGCCCACATCTTCAAGGAAGCGGCCAAATACCTTGCCGGCGTGGACAAGACCAAGTCTTTCTTCATGTGGATCGACTGCTTTGACCCGCATGAACCATGGGACGCCCCGTCCGTGTACGATCCCGACAAAAAGTGCATGTACGATCCTGACTACCAGGGCAAAGACATGTTCCTGCCCATCCAGGCGCACGTCGACGGCATGTACACCGACGAAGAGTTGCACCACATCCGCATGCTCTATGCAGAAAAGCTCACCAACGTGGACAAGTGGTTCGGCTATCTGACCGCCGCCATCCATGATCTTGGCCTTGAAAGCAACACCATGGTCATGCTGGTTTCTGACCATGGATCTCCCATGGGCAAGGGCGAACACGGCCACGGCATCATGCGCAAGTGCCGCCCGTGGCCCTATGAAGAACTGGCCCACGCACCCATGATCGTGCGCGGCCCGGGCCTACCCCGCGGCAAGCGCGTAAAGAGCTTTGTGCAGTCCTGCGACGTGGCCCCCACCGTGCTTGACTGGCTCGGGCTCGGCGTTCATCCTTCCATGCAGGGCAAGACGCTCCTGCCGCTTATCCGCGGCGAAGTGGAAAAAGTGCGCGATTACGCCATTGCCGGCTACTTCCGCTATTCCTGGTCCATCATCACCGAAGACTGGTCGTTCATCCACTGGCTCAAGGACGACGAAAAGTCTGTGGCCGACGCCCGCTTTGGCATTTACGGCCAGGATCTTGCGGCCTCCACGGCGCATCTTCGCCAGCTTGCCAAGGCCAACGAAGTGGAAGACCGCGACACGGCCTTCTACAACAAGGCCTGGGAAGCCCAGCAGAAAATGGCTTCCATCGACGGAGCGGCCCAGTGGACCTGCACGGCTGCCGCTTCCACCGAAGTTCCGGAGCGCGATGAACTCTACGACCGCAAGAACGACCCGTTCCAGCTGCACAACATCGCCCATGAGCACAAGGATGTCGCCATGAGGCTGCTCGACGAACTCAATATCTTCATGGAAGACCTGAGAAATTCGTAAGCAATTGCCGTTCAGATGAAACGACAAACGGGGGGAGTTCGCTCCCCCCTGATATTTTGAAAAGCTTTTGGGGACCACATGCAAAACCAGAGCAAGGCCTTTCTCTTTGCCGGCCTGACCATGCTTTCATGGTCCACGGTTTCAACAGCGTACAAGGTTGCGCTGGAATCGCTCAGCACCATGCAGCTCATTTACGTCTGCATGGCGGCCGCAGCTCTCTTTTTGCTGGTCGTCATGGCTGTTGCAGGCCGGCTCCGCGACTTTTTGGCGCTCAGGCCAGGCCAGGTCGGCACAGGCATGCTGCTGGGCGTCACGCTCTATTTGTATTTCGCATTTCTTTTCGCCGGCTACGACCGCCTGCCTGCGCAGATAGCCCAGCCCGTCAACTACACATGGTCCCTGGTATTTGCGCTGCTCGCCGCATGGCAAATGAAGCAGAGGCTGAGCAAAAAAGAGCTTTTCTGGATGCTCGTCGCCTACTCAGGGGTAGTCGTCATATCATCGGGAGCTTCGGGCACCCTCGGTCCGCTGAGTCCTCTTGGATTGGCCTGCGTTGCCGCAAGCACCGTAATTTTTGCCGTGTACTGGCTCATCAACGCTAATAACGACATGCCCTCGCAGACCGGGCTTATTCTCTGCTTTGCAACAAGTTTTGCGCTCGCCGCATGCACCATGGCCATTAAGGGCGAAAGCTTTGTCCTGCCGCTGCGCCCCGTGCTTGCCGGCGCGTATGTCGGCCTGTTTGACCTGGCCGTGCCGTATATCCTGTGGGGCCTTGCCATACGGCTTTCAAGCTCGGTTGCGCGAATATCCACCATACCCTTTCTTGGCCCTTTTCTCGGGCTCGTATGGATACACCTCGTGCTCCATGAGCCCATTGCCTGGACCACCGTGCCGGGACTCATGCTCATAGCCGGCGGCACGCTGATGCAGCAAAAGGCCGCCGCAGGCAGAAAAGATGCCGGTGCAGGTTCCAGCAACCAGGCCGCATAGGTCGGCTGCCATGCATCTTTATCATGCCCGCCATCATTTCCATCTGCCCTTTCAGCCGGCAAGCCCAAGCGCCAGGGCCACGCTTGCAGGGCTGACGGCTCCCCTGTTCTGGGGCATGTCCGTAGGGCTTGTACGCAGCATCACTTCTGAATTTCAGGCCGGGGCCGGACTGACGCTGCTCTATGCCTCCGCATTCATCTTTCTCTTGTTTTTCATGGGCTGGCCGCGGCTGAGCGGATATCCAAAAAAATACCTGTTCTTCGGCATGCCCTTTGCCAACGTCAGCACGGTTTGCTACAGCTTTTCCCTGTATTTTTCGCAAGGCGGGCGTCAAACAGTGGAAGTGGGCATGGTCAACTATCTGTGGCCCTGCCTGATCGTGCTTTTTGCCGTTGCCTTCAACGGCCAAAAAGCACGCTGGTGGATGCTGCCGGGCGTGCTCATAAGCTTTTGCGGCATCATGCTGGTTCTTGGCGGATCAGGCATTTCACCGGCAGAAATAATGCGGCATGTCATGGATAATCCGGCAAGCTATCTGCTTGCCCTGGCCGGAGCCATCGCATGGGCCGCCTACTCCAATTTTACGCAGGCCTGGGCTAACGGCCACAATCCCACCCTGATCATCTTTGCCATAGACATCGTTTTATTCTCCCTGCTTTGGGCCGGCGGTTCAGGCGATATTGCACAGGCCACGGGGCACGGCTGGATCAGCCTGGCCCTGGGCGCGGTGGCCATTGGCACGCCCTATGCGGCATGGACGTACGGCGCAGCCAAAGGCAATATAACGCTCCTGGCCATAGGATCCTATTTCACTCCCGTGCTTTCATGCCTTTTCGCCTCCTGGTGGCTTGGCGCCGCCCTCAGCGCCGACTTCTGGAAAGGCGTCGCCCTTGTCGTTGCCGGTTCCCTGCTCTGCTGGAGCTCAACCATGAACTTCAGTAAAGCGGCATCTGAGCCGGAGAACGATTCTGATCGGTAAAAATTTCCCTAAAAAACGCTTCCCATGCAAAAAATGGCTTGACGTTCTTTTCTTCACATGGTTCCCTCGGGCTAGCCGCCTGACTGCGGCCTGCATGTTTAACACGCGCCCGGACCGCCGTGCGCACAGGCAGGATTGCTGCCTGCAAGCCTTCAGGAAACGACATGGGTTTTTCACATTCTTTTAAAAAGGCCGTCGCCGCATATAACAGCGTCAGCCTGATCGTCCGCATCGTCATCGGCATCATTGCCGGCACCATTTTCGCATTTGCCGCGCCAGGCGCAACATGGATCGGGGCTTTCGGCGAAATCTTTGTAGGCGCATTGAAGGCCGTCGCGCCCTTTCTTGTCTTTGTTCTTGTCACCAGCGCGCTTTGCCAGGGCAATTCCACGCTGGACAAGCGCTTCAGCACGGTAATTTTCTTTTATCTTGCAACGACCATCATCGCTTCGGTCACCTCTGTGCTGGCCAGCATGATCTTTCCGCAGACATTGGCCCTCAACGTGAGCGCGGCAAACGGTTCCGCCCCGTCCGGCATTGCCGAAGTCTTGCACTCGCTGCTCAGGGACATGATCGCCAACCCGCTTACCCTGCTCATTAACGGAAAATACATCGGCATATTGTTCTGGGCCATCGTGTTTGGCTTTGCCCTCAAGCATACCGCCTCTGAGAGCACGAAAAACATGCTTGGCAATGTTTCTGACGCCACGTCCCAGGTCGTGCGCTGGATCATTAACTGCGCGCCTTTCGGCATCATGGGCCTGGTGTTCGATTCCGTTTCTTCCTACGGCGTGGAAATATTCACCACCTACGGCAAGCTGGTTCTCCTGCTTGTCGGCTGCATGCTTTTCATCGCCCTTGTTGTCAACCCGCTCATCGCGGGCATGGCACTGCGCCGCAACCCATACCCTTTGGTATGGCGCTGCCTGCGCGAAAGCGGCGTCACGGCATTCTTCACCCGCAGTTCCGCAGCCAATATTCCCGTCAACATGGCCCTGTGTGAAAAGCTTGAGCTTGATAAGGAAATGTACTCTGTTTCCATTCCCCTGGGAGCAACCATCAACATGAACGGAGCTGCCGTCACCATTGCCGTAATGACGCTTGCCGCCGTGCATACGCTCAACCTGCCCGTCGACCTGCCCACAGCCCTGGTGCTGAGCGTGCTCTCTTCGATTGCGGCCTGCGGAGCGTCCGGCGTTGCCGGCGGATCGCTGCTGCTCATCCCCATGTCCTGCTCGCTGTTTGGCATTTCAAACGACGTGGCCATGCAGGTCGTGGGCGTCGGCTTTATTATCGGCGTCATACAGGACAGTGTGGAAACCGCCCTCAACTCCTCTGCAGACGCTCTGTTCACGGCAACAGCCGAGTACTGCCAGTGGCGCAAAAACGGCAGGGCCTTGCCGTCGTCTGTATTTGGCAGCTGATCGGTTCTTCACAGTAAGAGCATAAGGGGCCCCGCCGGCTTTTCCGGCGGAGCCCCTTATGCTTATGCTGGGAGTTTTTTCAGGCTATTTTGCCAGCTTGACGCAGCATTCCTTTTTCCAGAACGCCATGCCATATTTGAGGGCTGTCTTGATTTGCGGTGACAGGCCGGCGGCATATTTTTTCTCTTCGATCTGAGCCAGGGCTTCTTCGGCTTTTTGATCCAGGTCTTCATATTCTGGAGCGTATTTCAGTTCAATGATAATGGCGCGATTATTAAGGCCATCTTCAACGGTAATGTCAGTTCGCCCAAGGCCATTTTCACGGTTGGATTTGATGGCCATGCCGGCTCCGCGTATCAGGCCGGCAAGAAATCCATGGTAAAAGCTTTCCTGGCCGTCATGGTAGCTGATGGTTTCGTACAATATATCCCGCATCATGCTTTGCATGGTTTCTGCGTCGCCATTCCAGGCTGCGCTCATGAACAACGGCAGGTCGCGCTTTTTCAGC
This sequence comes from Mailhella sp., assembly GCA_017940105.1. Lineage (GTDB taxonomy): Bacteria > Desulfobacterota > Desulfovibrionia > Desulfovibrionales > Desulfovibrionaceae > Mailhella. Next base: position 15,172 of record JAGAZG010000230.1, read on the forward strand.
GATGCATTGAACCAGGCCGTAACCGTAGAGATGAAAATCTCACGGACTTCCTTATTGGGGATCGTCCTGGACTGCTTCGCGGGCTCCAACGCCACCGCCATTGCGTGCGAAAAAAGCCGGGCGCGTGGCCCGGATGATGGAGCTTGACCCGAAGTACGCCGACGTCATCGTAAGGCGCTGGCAGGAATTTTCGGGAAAAAAGGCGGTCACGGAATTGGACGGCGTTGAGTTTGATGCCCGTAGCGTATCTTAGAAAATAGAGCCGTGAACCTTGGTTTCTTGTTTTCGAGCAGACATCATCATTTTTTAAAAATCCAGCTGCCAGTTTTTTTGGAACCGCTTCTCTCAATTATCCCTTTTTTCTTGAGAGAATCAATGGATCTTTGGACAGTCCTTACCGTTTTGGAAACTCTTTCTGCCAATTCATCGCGAGTCATGTCAGGATTTGTTTTCAATAACGCTAAGATAGACATTTCAGTTCCATTTAAAGTGACATTTATAGGGACATTTAAAGTGACATCAATGGGCTGGGAACGGTAAATGACAGCCTTGAAGCCCAACTCCGAGTTTTCAAAGCTGTATCTAATCCCGGCATCCCTGCATAGTGCATTCACTCGCTTGAGTCCACTTCCAAATTCTTCTATCCGCTTTCCAACATACAAAGTCTTCGCTATCAATTCATTCCTCAGAACGGAAGGCAGGTTTTTTTTGATGTAGTCAGATGGGCTGTACGGATTGGCCGATGCGTTCCTCTGCAGGTCATCAACATATAAAAGCACATCCCAGGGGCAGTATATTTCATCGCCATTGCCAAAGTGGTAGCCATCATACCATTTTTGGATTTCTTCTTTTTTATTGGTAAGTCCGGCTTTTGCAAGCATTTCGTCGACTTCATCTGACGTGAAGCCGAATTTATCAGCATACTGAACATCAGAAATGCCATAGCATCTGAAGTTGTTCAAACCTGTAAAGATGCTTTCCCTGGCAATGCGCAGGCAGCCAGTCAGCACTGCAAACTTGAGGGATGGATTGGTTTTGAGCGCGGCACCAAGCATGCTGCGCATAAAGCCGACCATTTCATTGTAATAGCCACGGCCTGCTCCTTGCGATTATCTCTTCTTGCCTATGCTATCTTACCGGCATCACATTGAACAATCAAGCATGGCTGCGATCCTGCCTTTTTCACGGCAGCGTTCTGCCCTCCTGCAGGCCAGGATGCAGCTCGCCCATGGCCTCGTACAGGCGGGCCAGTGCAAGCAGGCATTCAGCCCTGGCGGAAATTTCGGCAAGCTCTGCATCAGAAAGAGATGACTGTGCCGTCAGCAGTTCAAGATACGTGCCAGTCTGCACTTCTTCGTAGCGCATGCGCGCATTTTCATAGGACTCTCTTGCAGAAACCACAGCCTTTTCGGCCACCTTTACGGTGCGGTAAGAATCCTGCGCCGTGATCAGGCAGGAGCGCACGGCATACGCGCTGTTATTGACGGCGTCGCGCACGGCGGCTTCCATGGCATCGACCTGATGCCTGGCCTGCTGCGTCAGATGCAGACGCCGCCCGCTTGTAAACAGCGTCCAGCTCAATGTGAGCCCCACATTGGCGTAGGCATAGTCTTTTTTTGCATACTTGCCCCCGGAGGCATCAAGGCGGCTGCCGCTGGTAGTCCAGCCTAGCACAGCGGAAACCTGCGGCCAGAAAGAACCCCTGACAATGCCCAGGTCTTTGCCGGCGATCTCTGCCGATTTGCGGGCCAGAAGCAAATCTGGGCGGTGCTCCAGCGCAAATGCCAGGCATTGCTCAAGCGTGCGGCTGAACGGCCTTATATCAAGCCGGCCAAGGTACTCCACTGGTTCTGCCGGGGGTAGATCCAGCAAGGTGTTCAAACGGGTGCGGCACACGTCGCGTTCGTTCTCATGACTGATGAGCGCGGCTTCTGCGCGGGCGACCTCAACTTCTGCCTGCAGCATGTCAAGCCTGGGCTTAAGGCCTATCTGCCATGCGGTCTTTGCCATGGCAAGCTGGCTGCGTGCCCTTTCCAGTGAGCGCCTGCCGCTGCGTATGCTCTCTTGCGCCCTGATATGCGCAAGAAAAGCCTGCTGAACCTGCAGGACTATGGAAAGCCGCCGGGCTTCAAGCTGAAGCTGCTGGCTTTCTGCCTGAAGCCTTGCCTTCTGATAAGTATTTAATAGCTGAAATCCGGTGAACAGCGGTTGAGAAAGGCGCACTGTCAGCGATGCCGCACCGTGCTCCGCACGCGAAGGCCTGTCTTTGTTGTAGCGGTCATATCCGTATGTGGCGGCTGCCGTGGGGCCAAACGAACTTCTGGCGGCCTGGCGCGCCGATTCTGCAGCTGCAGCGCTGTGCCTTGCGCTTTCTACAGAAGGATTGCGCTCAAGGGCGCGCATGACCGCCCCTTCCATGTCATAGCGCTGCATGGCTGCCGCACTGCATGGCTGGATTAAAAAAAAGGCAATGGAAATGGCAACAAAAAGACGCCGCATCGTATAGCCATCGCATTTAAAAGGATGATTGCAGAATCATGGCTTGCCGTAGCTTACGGCATGGATTGGCGGCTGGTCAAGTTTTTGAGCCGCCTTGCCGCACGGATGCGGCAAAAAAAAAGCCCGCTGGAAACAGCCGGCTTCTTTTTCTGCCTGCCGCCGCACGCAGACACATGCGAGGGATTCATGCGCCCGCGAGCAGTGCGGCTCCAGTCTGCGGAGCTTTGGCCCAGGCGTGAGGGATGCGCCCGGCCAAAGCCCGCCCTGAAATTTTACTTGTCAAAGGTGAAGGCTACGCGCACAAGGTCTTCCTTACGCTTATCCACCAGTTCAAAAGCTTCGGGAGCCTTTTCGATGGGGAAGCTATGCGTAATGAAGTTGGCGATGCGCGGATGAACCTTTTCGGCCAGTGAGGTGGCGATGCGGAAGTCTTCTTCATCATACGTCACGCAGCCGATGATGTCCTGCTCGCGCAGCTGCGACTTTTCAATCTCAAAGGTCACGGGGCCGGTGTACGAAGCGATGATGGCGATGTTGCCGAGCTTTCTGACGGCCTGGACGGTTTCGTCAAGAAGCTTGGGAGCGGCCACGCAGAGGATGCCGTGGTCAACGCCGACGCCGTCGGTGACGCTCTTGACAAAGTCCACCATGGAACCTTCTTTGGAATTGAACACATGGGTCGCGCCGACCTGTTTGGCGCGCTCCAGGTTGTAATCAAGAATGTCGGTGGTGATGATGGTCGTCGCGCCGGCTTCTTTGGCGGCCAGGGTGGCCATAAGGCCGATGGCGCCGCTGCCCACGACAAGCACGGAATCGCCCATTTTCACGCCGGCCTTGCGCACGCCATGAATGCCCACGGCGAAG
>JAGAZG010000231.1 GCA_017940105.1 Mailhella sp.
CTTGGCGTCCATAGAGAAGCGGGTACACCCGACCCCATTCCGAACTCGGCAGTTAAGCGCTTCATCGCCCATGATACTGCGCACTCTTACGTGGGAAAGTAGGCCGATGCCAAGGTTACTTCAAAAGCCGCCCTTGTCCTTATGCATGGGCGGCTTCTTATTTACCGTTATTTATGTCCGGCTTTTCTCCCCGGCCACTCTGTGTGTTGGCTTCTCCATCCCTGACATCAGGTCACAGGCTTCAATGCCTCTGCTGGCCTCCTGTGACCCATATCGCCTTTACTCCGCCTTTCCCCTGCAAACTACTGCTTGCTGCTTGATCTGAAAGCATTGCGCCAACTCTCATCCAGCCAGGTGTTCGTTTTGACGGCTTAGTTTTGCCTCAGGATTTTTTCTGGTCTGAGAGAGGATGTGATGCATCGTAGACCTTGGCCAGTGCATTCATGTCAAGGTGTGTGTAGCGCTGCGTCGTCGAAATGCGGCTGTGCCCAAGCAGTTCCTGCACCGTGCGCAGGTCGGCTCCTCCTTCCAGAAGGTGGGTAGCAAATGAGTGGCGCATGTCATGCGGCGAAACATGCTGCGGTATGCCGTTGATTTTTGCGTGTGCTTCAAGTATGCGTGCCGCCTGCCTTCTGTTAAGGCGTTTGCCGCGGCTTCCGATAAACAGCGCCCGTTCACCATGGACAGGCGGAACAGCGCTCCGTACATCCAGCCAGCGAGCCAGTGCTTTCATGCACGTGTCGCTCAAGGGAACCTGACGCTGCTTTCCTCCTTTGCCCATGACGATAATAAGCGGCGTTTCAGGCCTTATGTCCGAGGTATCCAGCCCGAGCGCTTCTGAAATGCGCAGTCCTGAACCGTAGAGCAGCTCAAGCAGGGCCATATCCCGCAAAAAAAGATTTTCGTTTTCTGCCGGGCAGGCAAGGGGCTTTTTGTCTGTTTCACTTTTGTCTTCGCCATCCAGCAGTTCAAACACCTGATCTACGTTGAGCATGGCCGGATGACGCTGATCCTGCTTCGGGTTATGTACGCCCGCGCAGGGATCGCTTTCAATTTTGCGCAAACGCATGAGGTGGCGGAACAGAGAGCGCAGGGAAGAGAGCTTTCTTGCAATTGAACTTCTGGCCATACCGCTGTGAAAAAGACCGGCAGAAAAGCCCTGGACAGCCCTCTTGTCGATATCTGCAGGGCGGGCCAGGGTCATGCCGCGCCCGGCGAGATACTCTTCAAATTCCAGTATGTCCATGCCATAGGCCAGAACAGTCGCTTCGGAGGCTCCCTTTTGAAATTCCATCCACGAAAGAAAGGCGGCTGCAGGTGCGGGTATGGCGGTGATGATTTCGTTGAGCCTGCTCATTTTTTGGCCTCATACCGTGAATCGGACATCCGCCTGACAAGTCCCTTTACTTCAAGAACCATAAGCACGGCATTGATGCTGGCTGCCGTCCAGTTCATGCGCGGGTTATCATCCCGCGCTTCATACAGCAGGTCGTCGGCAGAAAGAATGCGGTGCTTCAGAATGTCGAGCACGGCTTCTTCCTCTGCGGTTTGCGGCGTGGAAGAAGCTTTGGGCATGGTCAGTATGGGGCGCTCCTTCAGGGGGACGGGCCTGGCCGGAGGCTGGGTGTCCATGTTTTGCGGCATGGGAAAAACACTGCCGTTGCCTGTGATATCCTGCATTGCCTCTTCATCTGGGGCTTTCGTGAGTACGGGATATTCGGAAGACGGTTCCGGATATTTTGCCGGATTGCCGTATTCAATGCGCTGAGCAATGTATTTTTGCCCTGGCAGCTCCGGCGGGCATTTTTTCTGTGGGGTTTCTGTGCGTGTATGGAACAGGAGCTGCGGAAAAAGGTCGGCGGCGATATGCTCGGCGCTGGACACGGGCTGAGCCCCTTCCATGAGCAGTTGCCTGGTTCCTTCGCGGTAGGATCCGTGAAAGTGCTCCGGCGAAGGCACGTTGACATTTCTGCCGTTCTCTGCGGCCAGGCGGGCCGTAATA
>JAGAZG010000232.1 GCA_017940105.1 Mailhella sp.
GATGAAACTATGCGTGGGTTGAGAACATAGGCCTCAAGCAGATGTATGGCCGTGATCAGCACCACCGCCCACAGCCCCAGTTCCATCCCTCCGCTGTTGATGGCCATCAGCATTACCGGCACCGAAGAAATAAAGACGCCCAGCACGGGAATGAGCCCGCAGATGAATACCATGGTGCAGAGCAGCACAACTGCCTTGACGCCCAGAAAATACAGGCCGGCAGCGGTGAGCGCGGTATTGACGGCAGACACTATGAGCTGCGCGCGAAAATTTTCGCCGACGACCCGGGCAAACAGCACGACGCTGTTTGAAACTTCATGCAGCGCGCCCGAAAGCCTGGTGAAGCGCAGCCGCCTTACCCCCTGCGAAAGGCGGGGAAGGTCAAGCATGATAAGAAAGCTGAACAGCATGGCAAGAAATATCCAGCTGAAATAGTGCAGGCCCTTTTCCAGAACGCCGCGCGCAATTCCCCAGGCTTTCATGGCGGCAAGCTCAGGCGTCAGCACATGCCGTGCCTGCTCCAGCATGGGCGCGATCAGCTCGTTATCGCCAAGCTTGGCGTCAAACCAGGCATTGACCGTATGCATGCTCGAGGGCAGCTGCTCGGTAAAGCTGATTGCCTCGGCAAAAAGCCTCGGCGGTATAAAGCGCAGAAAAGCGGCCACTACGATGAGCAGGGCTGAAAAGATGCAGACTATGATCAGGCGGCGGTTCACGTGGAACCGGCGGCGCAGGGCGTGGCTGATGCTGCCGGAAATGAAGCACATGATATACGCCATGAACAGCAGGCCGAACATGCTGCGAAAAACATACAGGATGGCGGCAAAGGCAAGCCATATCATGTAGGTCCTGTTGATGCGCAGGAAGGCAGAGATATCAAACACCGCATCGGCTCCCGGTTGTGGCTGAACTATTTTCTTTGTCTTATTGTAGGCATTTGCGGCCATATGTCCAGAACCGGCTGTCCGCAGAAAAGGCCGGCCCCAGCGGGACCGGCCTTTTCAAATGCAGCCCGAAGCGCTGCCATTAATCCAGATTGACAAAAATGGTCTTGGTTTCGGTGTACTGGTCGTGAGACTCGCGGCCCTTGTCTTTTCCGCCGAAGCCAGACAGCTTGTAGCCGCCGAACGGCGTTGTGTTGTCGCCTTCGCTGAACATGTTGACGGAAACCGTGCCGGCCTGCAGCTGGCGCGCATATTTGTGGGCCATGGCCACATCTTTGGCAAACAGCGTGGCCTGCAGCCCGTAGTGCGTGTCGTTGGCGATGCGCACGGCTTCTTCATTGGATTTTGCAGTGATGATGCTGGTCACGGGGCCAAAAATCTCTTCGCGGGCAATGGTGTTTTCTGGCGTGACATTGTCAAAGACCGTGGGCGGAATGAACAGCCCGCTGCCAATATTCAGGGCTTCGCCGCCGGTGACGACGCGGCACCCTTCGCTCTTGCCTTTCTCTATGTAGCCCATGACCTTTTTAAAGTGGCTTTCGCTGACCATGGAGCCCAGGTTGTTGGACGTATCCAGGGGGTCGCCGATCTTCCAGTTGTTCCTGAGCTCTTCAAGGAATGCCTCCAGGAAGGCGTCCTTGTGCTGTTCTGGAACAATGATGCGGGAGTTGGCCGTGCAGTTTTCGCCCATGTTCCAGAACGCTGCCGAAGCCGCCCACTTTGCCGCCTCGGCAAAATCGGTGTAGTCGTCCAGCAGGACAAACGGGTTCTTGCCGCCAAGTTCTAGAACAATGCGCTTGAGGTTGCTCTGCGAAGAATAGCTGAGGAAGCGGCGGCCAACTTCGGTGGAGCCGGTGAACGAAACCACGTCTATGCCGGGGTGCAGGCCGATGGCAGAACCGACGCTTTCGCCGCCGCCGGTCACGATCTGCAGGACGCCTTCGGGTATGCCGGCTTCTGCCGCGAGCTCTGCAAGGCGAAGCGTGCTCAGCGTCGTCCAGCTGGCCGGCTTGACGATGACGCTGTTGCCTTCTGAAAGCGCAGGTCCGAGCTTCCAGGCGAACATCTGGATAGGAAAGTTCCAGGGCAGGACGCATCCAACGACGCCGGCGGGCTCGCGTTCGATCAGTCCCAGCCTGCCATCGCCAGACGGGGAGGTGCCTCCGTATTTCTTATCGGCGTATTCGGCATGCCATTCCAGGCATTCGATGGATTCGGGCAGATCCGTGACCAGGCATTCGCTGAGCGGCTTGCCGCTGTCCAGCGATTCAAGCACGGCAAGCTCGGTCAGATGCTTTTCCATAAGCCCGACGAAACGCAGAAAAATCTTTTTGCGCTCGGAAGGATGCATCCTTGACCATACGCCGCTTTCAAATGTCTTGCGCGCGATGGAAACGGCAAGATCAACATCTTCCTGGCCGCAGGCGGCAAAGCGGGTAAGCTCTTCGCCGGTGGCGGGATTGACGGTGGCCATGGTCTTGCCGGAAATGGCAGGGACAAATTTGCCGCCGATGAAAGCCTTGGTCTGCAAAGAAAGCGATTTCGCTATGGCGTCGTATTCGCCGCGGGAGAGGAAGTCACTCATGTCGTTTCTCCTGTCTTCGGGGATATCCCCGGTAATACGTTGCTGCTGAAAGCCGCGGGGCGAAGCTCCCGCGCCATGAACAAAAATGTTCAGCCTCCGGCATGAATGGCCCTACAGGCCGAACGAAGGCATGTCCATGCCGGCCAGCTCGCCAATGGACAACGGCATCAGCGGAGGCTGGGCGTGGTACGGCTCAAGATTTTCAAGGGGCAGCCCCCATGCCTGGGCGATCATTTCGGCAACGGCTGCCGAGCACATGCGGCCCTGGCACGTTCCCATGCCGGACCTGCTCTGCGCCTTAAGCGCATCCGGCGACATGCATCCGTCTTTAATGCGCGCGCGCAGTTCTGCCGCCGTCAGTTCTTCGCACCGGCAGACTATGGCGTCGTCAGCAGGCTGAAGCTGCGCCGGATTGGGGGCGAACATTCTGTCGGTGAAAGCCTGCATGGCAGCGCAGCGGCAAAGCTTTCTGCGCAGAGGTCGGACAAGGGCGTCGCGTTCCGCCATGCGCAGGGCGCCAAGCGTAGCCGCAATGTCAAGGCCCGCCATGCGTCCGGACGCAACCGAAGCGGCCACGCCGCGCACGCCGGCGCAGTCGCCGGCTGCGCGAATGCCGTCAACGCTGGTATTGCCCCACTGGTCAGACGCGGCATGCCAGTAGCGCTGCTGCGTATTCCAAACATGGCTGCACCGGGCAAGGCGCGTTATGCA
>JAGAZG010000233.1 GCA_017940105.1 Mailhella sp.
GGAGCTTGTCGTTTTCGTTTTTCACAGGCAGAAGAAGCATCTTAGCATGGGAAGGAACAGTAAATGGTGCGGCACTTATTATGTCTGTAAAGAAAAGCAGTTGCCGGGCCCGCCTGCATGCGTGTGGGGTGGTATCCCTGGGGTATCCATAGCAGCCGTGATGGTTACGGGCCGCCGACTCTCCGATAAGGACAACCAGCGTCACGGGACTGTCGATTTTTGAAATTCGCCCGTATTTTTTCAGTATGCCAGCGACCTTGTCTCTAGACAGATCTGCCAGAGCGTCCTTTTTCTGCCAGTATTGCCTGTATGCCGCATAAGACTGCCAGAGAGGATTATACTTCCATGTTTTCGATGGGGAATTGATGAGAGCTATGCCGGTGGCTGCAATCAGCAGAAGAACAGCCGCCATTCTCAAATTCCTATGGGGCTTAAAGCTCCAATGCCATAAAACGTAAAGAAAAGGCACGGGCAGCAGCCAGCAGAAAATAACGGCGGCTGCTGTTTTTGCCGAACTGTACGAAAGTATGAATTCTTTGGCTTCTGCCAGGTTTGTTTCATAGAGTGCAGCAATGGTAATGGAAGAGGGCTGCGTATGGTACAATAAAATGTGCACCGAATAGACAGAGGCAATTAAGGCATATACTGCATAAAAAGCAATGCCAACATATTTATTGTTGTCTGATGCAAGCAGCAAAGCAAGCAGAAAAGGGATGGTGCCGATTACAAAAGAAATGAGTGTTTTCCAGGGAAGCCATACAGGGAAGGCATAAAACCAAAGCGCAGTAGGGATCAGCCACAGCGCCATAGGCAAAAGCGCAGTTGCACCGGCCAGACGGAGCACAGGCAGGATTTGGAACCGGCTGCATGCTCTCATGGAAAGATTACTTTTCATAAGGGTCACCTCATAATCCAAAAGACTGCGTGCATAGGTACATCGGTTTTTCTTTGAGTTCAACTTGGACATTTTAGTCAAGGACCGACTGGTGTTACGCATTCATCCGCCGCCGAAGTACGGCGGACTTATGGCAATCCGGGAACGCTCGGAGTCTACATCGTCTTGCGGGATGCGTTGCCCCTTTCCGGCATGACGGGAACTACTGCACCTTTATCCAGCTCTTTTTATCGAACAGCGGTCCCTGAATATTGTACACTTCATGGAAGATGAATCTGTTGTCCTGATGGCGCGCCCTGTTGATGTCGCCATTCACATGGTAACGTTTCCGGTCTGTTATCAGCCATGGGGTGCGTATATTTTTTTTGTCCGCCGCAAGAGCGTTGGCGATAATGGCGGGCACGTCCCAGTTGGCCATGAGGCTGGTGCCGTCCGTGCGCACTGGACCTCGTTCCCCGGACTCCTTCACCAGCAGCAGACCGTGAAGATGCACGGAAGGCAGTTTTTTCCAGAGGTTGAAGATTTTAGCGCTGTCGCCGCGGCCGTGGTCGGAAACGATGATGATCTGCGTGTTGTCGTACACGCCCTGATCCTTCATCCAGTCGAACCAGCGAATCAGCAACCTGAGGGCGAAGCCTTCGGTGCGCAGGTGATGCGGTGAGAGTCCGTTGTTGGCGGGGTCGCGGGTGGCACTTGTTCCGCTGTCGCTGGTAGGCATGCCGTTGTCGTCAACACCCCACGGCACGTGGGTGAGCATGTTGGACATGAAGATGAAGGCATTTTCGCCGTTGTCTGAAATCTGCGAGGCTTCGGGCAGCACGTACAGCGAGGCGAGACGTTTCAGCGAATGACGGATGGAGTGGCTGGCGATGGATACGGCGCTCATCCAGCGGCCGTTACGATAGATTTTTTTCTTGACGGACAGCGGGGCAATGTTGAACAGGCCTATTGCCGTGAGGACTATGTCCTGCTCGTTGACTTCGGGATAGACAAAGTTATGTCTTTGCGCCCAGTACTTTCCGGCTCCGGACCAGATGTCGTCATCCAAAAGAAAGCTGGCCTTTGGCGTTTTTTTCAGCAGGGGAGCGACGAGTGCGGGGACGAGCGCTTCTCCGTTATGCACGGACAGTCTGAAATTTTTGTTCTGGAGAGAGCGTAAGAAGGTCCCGTAGGAAGCGTTTATCTTTTCTTCGAGAGAGCGGGAATCATCCTGATTCAGGACGACGGGATGACACATCTCGCCGCCGAGTATGCCGGGCTTGCCGAAGATGGTGGAGGTGCCGGCTGTCACGGTGTCCTCATACCAGGTGAAACCGTCGAGTCCGGTCTTCAGGTCGGGGTATTTTTCGAAAAGCTGGGTCATATTGCCGCCTGTGAACATATCGAGCATCACGACGACGATGTTCCTGCCATTTTTACTGAAGGTGAAAAAATCCTTCATGTACTGCGGAGGAGCCGTGTCCTCTCTTTGCGAGGGAGGATTGTTTCGGGCAATAAAGTCCAGAGTTTGTCTGGAGGAATGATAGTGTATTCCCGTCATGATGATGAGCATGGTGAGGGTCGCGTAGACCACGTTTTTGAGCACGGCCGTTTTTCGAATTTTTATGAGGGCGAGGAAGGCGGCGATGATGGCCGCCACCACAATAATGTCGATATATATATTGTACCAGCGGTACAACGGTTCCGGTCTTTGCAGAATAAGGGCGTCCAGCGCGCCGAAGTCGGGCGCGAGCAGAAAGCAGAAGCATAGTGCTGCAAAGCCGAGCACCGTTAAGAGAGCACCGAGAAGCCAGCGCAGGTGGCCGCTCAGAACACCCACTATGTAGAAAAGCAGGGTAAACATGAACAGTATGCCTAGCCGCTCCTTTGTGAACTCCACCACCGGGGTGGAAAATACGGCCGGGTCGGAGCTGTACACCGCAAACGGACAATAGACCATGAGCAGCATGACGATAAGCATGGTTACGGGCAGATACAGCCCGGCCAGCACAGCCTTCTGCGAGGAGGGCAGGAAGGCGTTCCAGAAGACTGATACCTTATGCCAGTTCACAAGACGGAAAGGAAAGAGGTCGCCGAGACGGATCAGCACAGCCGAAGCTGCTGCACCTGCGCGCGTAAGAATCCGATTTCTGGAGTCAGCAAGTTTCTGCATTGCGCCGGTCCAGCCCGGGCGTTTCATCCAGTCCTTCTCTACGATGTTCTTGCCCAGGGAATAGACGTTGTTCAGCGTCCAGTAGAAGGTGAGGGCGGCGGGAGAATTGTACAGCAGCACGAGAAAAAGAGCCGCCATGCCGTAGAGCTGGATTTTGTCCCGGCGGGAGAGACCGTGGGTGTAGAAGAAGGCCGAGACCAGATTTACGACGGTCATCAGTATGGGCAGAACGTTGACGCTTGCACTCCCCAGGCTGAAGAGCGCGTCCGGCGCGCCAAGATCGCGGATAGGGCCGAAAGTCACGCCGTGCAGCACTTCCATATGGGACAGAAGATGATAGGCGGCGAAGAAGAAGGGCACCTGCAGAAGCACGCCTACGCTGGCCCGCAGGGTCATGAACTGGCTGTAGCCATGTTGCCGGTACAGAGTGGAGAGCATGGCGAAGCGTTCCTGGCCCTTGAAGACCGAGCGAATCATAGTTTCCATGGGGGCCATGCGGGCCTTCAGGGCGCGTTCCTCTTCCTGCCAGCTTTCCACCTTGTTGTAGATGGGCAGAATGACGGTATTGACGGCGAGGCTCATGAGAATGAGGGCGAGGCCAAAGGAATGCGTTGTGTAGAAGCCCCAGTTAAGAATGGTCTGCATGAAGAATTCAAGCGGGGCTATGCAGATGAGGTACAGAAAGTCAAGCATGGCTTATTTCCCGGCAGAGGCTATGTTCAGGATGGCGTCGGTCACGGGTTTTGCGGCGTGGCCGAAGTTTGCGACGTTTTCGCGGCGAAGGGTCAGGATGCGGTCGGCAAAGTCACTGTCGGAGATCATTTCCTCTATGATACCTGGAAGCCGGTCTAGCTCTGCCGCGCTCACCTGTCCCCCAAGCTTCTTCACCGTTTCCGCCTCCCATGCTGGGTGAGCAAGGCTGAAACCGTCAAAGCCGCGCATATCGGATTCGTACTGAAGAGTGATGACTGGCCGCAGGAAAATGAAGGCGAAGTCGAAGATGACACCGGAGAAGTCCGAGACCATGATTTCGGCCCGGCTCAGGGAGGAGAATCCGTCAGGGTTGCAATCCCATTCGATGTTCGGATATGCGGAGAGTTCCTGCTGAAGCTGCTGCATGAGCGACTTTTCCGAAATGAAGCTCTGCGGGTGTGGGCGCAGAATGACCTTGTAGCCCGCTTCGGCGAGATAGCGGGGCACGGCGGATCCGTGGCGGGTGAGCATGCCGTTTCTGCCCCAGGATGGCGCAACGAGCACGCGCCCTTTTTCTGCCTGTATGTTTTCTCTCTCCTTGCGGGCAACGAGCAAATCCATGTACGGGCATCCGACAACGGGAAGTTCCTTCGGCGTGGTGCCTCGCGAGGTTTCCAGCGCACGCAGTGATTTGACCTGATACGGTCCGCTGCAGAGCACGGCGTCATAGTAGTCGAAGGCAAAGAGCTTGTAGGAATGGATGTCGGTGAGCGAGTGCACCACGTGGATGTACTTTTTGACGCCTCTGGACCGGCGGATCTGCAGAACGTCTATGCCTGGCGTGGTGAGCACGAGGGCGTCGGCCTCAAGAAAGTTCAGCGTGGTGTAGGCCGTGTTGCCGGTGCCGATGTAGCGGCAGGTGATGCACTCTGGGAGGTTTGCCTTGAAGCAGGGGGAGCTTTCCGAAGACGTGAGGTATTCCACGTTTTCTCCTCTGCGTCCCAGTTCTTCGAGCAGGGGGCGGAATGTGCCCCAGTAGTTGGCGGATTCTTCGTAGATGGCGATGTGCTTGTGCTCCAGCAGCCTGCTCTTGCCCGCAGCCTTGAAAAGGAGCTTGCGGAACAGGGTGGGAATTTTGCGCACGACGAAGTAGGCCGTGGACAGCAGACCTATGAATACGGAAAGGAGCATGCTGCCCGTGCCCGGGTCGAGATAGGCATAGGCGGGTGAGGGACTTGCCAGAAGAAGCAGGCCTGCCGCAAGGGCAAGGTTGAAAGCGTATTTCATTCAAAACTCTCAGCGGAGACGATTTTTTTGAAGAGAACGTGGAGCAGACCCGCTCCAAAGGTGACGGCCAGCACCAGGGTGCTCATGGCGGCTGCGGAGCCGAGGTAGCCTGAATCGTACATGTTGACGATGGAGATGGCCGCGACGGTATGTCTGCCCCCGCACAGGAAGGCCATGGAGGAGACCGTGGTCATGGCGTTGATGAAAAGATAGAAAAACACGTCGGCAAGGGGCAGACGGCACTGCTGAACGACCACGCGCAGAGCGGTTTTCCATGCGGGTACTCCCATGCTTCGCCCTGCCTTTTCATAGTTGTCGTCCACTTTGGCAAGGGCCGACACGAATGTCAGGTGCGCGACCGTGGAGAAATGCACGATGGTGTTGATGACGAGTATGGCGAAACTGTCGTACAAAAAGGAGAAAGGGCCGCTGTTGAAGGCAAAGATGTAGGCAAGGCCAAGCACGAGTCCAGGCAGGCTCAACGGCAGAAGCAGCAGAAGGCGGTACAGCCTTTTCAGGGGAGCCGGAATCTGTGCTCGTTCCACAAGATAGGCTCCCGTGTAGAGAAAAGCAGTGCCGAAAACGGCCGCGCACAGGGCCATGGCTGCCGAGGTGCCAAGAGATGAGAGGCTGTAGCCCGCTTCTTCGAAAAAGTAGTTGTCCAGTACGGGTGTCATGTCGTAAGGCCAGAAGGCCGTGAACGAAGCAATCACCACCACGGCGATCGAGGACATGGGCAGAAGCAGGATTCCCCAGCAGACAAAGCCGAAAAGAGGGGAGCTTTTCTGTTCCATATTGGAAACCGGCCTTGCGTTCTGCACGCTCAGTCTGGCGTGGGCGCGGCGTGCCCATGTGTCAAGGGTCAGCGTTAGGACGGTGGGAGCCATGAGCACGAGGCTGATGAGGGCTCCCATGGTGAGATTTTGCTGGCCGATGACCTGAGAGAAGATTTCAGTGGACAGCACGGAATAGTCTCCGCCGAGCACTTTGGGAACGCCGAAGTCCGTTATGGAGAGTGTGAACACAACGAAAGATGCGTTGATGATGCCGTAGCGGGCATTTGGCAGCGTGACGGACGTGAACTTTCGCCACGGCCCAGCTCCAAGGCAGGCTGCTGCCATGTACAGGCGGCTGTCCACACTGCGCAGGGAGGTAAGAAGCAGCAGCGTGGCATGCGGCAGGGTGAACACGGCGTTGCCAAGCACTATGCCCAGCGGACCGTACAATTCCTGACCGCCGAGCAGAAAGCGCGCAATACCCTGCGACCCGAAAAGATAGACGAAGCCGATAGCCGGAAGCAGTGACGGAACGAACAGCGGAAGCAGAACCAGAAGACTGCAGATCCTGCGCCCGGAAAAGCGGGTATGGGTCAGACCGTATGCCAGAAGAAAGGCCGCGGGAACCACAAGCGCGGTGACTGTGATGCTTATGGTGAGGGAGTGGACGAACGAGGAGGACAGCCCTGGAGAGTGGAGATACTCCAGAAAATTGGCCGCACCGACGAAGTTGCCTTCATCATCGGACACGCTCCGCACAAGAAGCATGTACAGCGGATAGATGAGCGCCGGAAAAAGCAGGAACAGAAGAAGAAGCTGGACCAGTACGCCCCGAGGGGAAGGTCTACCCATGGTCAGTCTCCGTTCCAGCTCCGCCACTTGTCCTGCGGCAGGTGCACAGCCACAATGCCGCCTTTTTTGAACTTTGCGGCAGCGGAGGCGGACATTTCCGCCCATAGCCTTGTGGAATAGTCCTGCAGAAGAAGCTCCATGCGGACAAACGCCCCCATGTAACAGAGGTCAGTAATCTGAGCGGTCCATGTATGAGGCTGACTGAGCATCAGCTCTGTTGCTTCCGCAACCACGATGTCTTCTCCGCGTATTCCGTACTCCCGGCCTTCCATGAACGAGAATGACAGAAAGTTCATGCGGCCGATGAAAGATGCCACGAAGCGGTCGGCCGGAGCTTCATAGATTTCGAGAGGGGTTCCCGTCTGGGCTATGCGCCCGTCTTTCATGATGACGATACGGTCGGCCATGCTCATGGCTTCCTGCTGGTCGTGCGTTACCATGATGGTGGTGATGCCTATCTGATGCTGAAGACGGCGCAGTTCTTCCGCAAGCTGCTGACGTATGGAGGCGTCGAGGGCGGAAAAGGGTTCGTCGAGCAGCAGTATGTGCGGTTCGGGGGCAAGGGCACGGGCGAGGGCCACGCGCTGCTGCTGGCCGACGGAAAGTTGGCTGGGGTAGCGGTAGCAAACGTCGGCAAGGCCCACAAGCTCCAGCATTTCGCGTACCCTGTCTGCACGTTTGCGGGCATCCCATGAGCCAAGGCCGTAGGCTACATTTTTTTTCACCGTAAGGTTGGGAAACAGCGCATATCCTTGAAAGACCACGCCGAAGCGACGCTTTTCCGGGGGCAGAAAAGTAATGTCTCTGCCTGAGAGAGTGATTTTTCCTTCTGAAGGATACGCGATGCCCGAAACTGCGTTCAGAAGCGTGGTCTTACCGCATCCGGAAGGTCCGAGAATGGCGATAAGCTCACCTTCTTCCACAGAAAACGAGACATTGCGGAGCACCCGTGACGCACCGTAGCGCATGCCGAGCTGTTCTACCTCAAGAAAGGCCATATTATGTCCTTCAGCGGGCGTAGCGGTTCCGCCACTCTTTGAGCAGGCGTTCGCGGTTTTCTGCCACCCATTGCAGGTCGTTGTCGATCATGAGCTCTTCTGCCTTCTTTGCCTCGGACGTGGTGAATTCCGGCCGTCCGGCCAAACCGGAGAAGTCGGCTGCAATCTTTCCCACAGCTTCGGAACAGGTCCAGTCCATGAGCTTCCGGGCAGCGTCGGCCTTATCAGTGGTTTTGATGATGGCCGTAGCCTCGGCCTCCCAGCCGAGGCCGTCTTCCATGAATACGATTTCGATGGGCGCGTGGCGCTTGAGCAGGGGTTTCATGAAGGCCGGGGAGCCTATGCCTATGGCGATTTCCCCCTGCGCGGCCATGGTGCCTGGCTTGGAACCGGAATGGGAAAGCATTTTGACGTTGGCCATGAGAGCATCGGCATAATCCCAGCCCTTTTCTTCACCCATGACCTGCATCCACGCGGCAAGATTCATGTAACCGGTACCGGAAGAGGCTGGGTCGGGCATGGCAATGAGGCCTTTGTAGCGGGGGTCGGCAAGGTCGGCCCATGATTTGGGGTGGGGCAGGCCGAGCTTTTTCATCTCTGGCTTGTTGATGGCCATGCCGCTGGTCCATGCATTCATGGCGACCCAGACGGGCTCCTCCGAATTATCACGCATTCTGGGGGAAAGTTTGTCGTATCCTTCGGGCTTGTAGGGCAGAAGCATGCCTTCCTTCTGAAGCAGAAGCAGGGAGCAGGCGGCAAGCCCGAATACGGCATCGGCCTTGGGAGCGTCCTTTTCGGCAAGAAGTCGCGCCGTGATGACGCCCGTGGAGTCGCGTACCCAGGAGATGGATATGTCGGGATAGGCGGATTCGAAGCCCTTCTTGTACAGATTGAGGTAATTGGGTTCCACCGCGGTATAAACGAGAATCTCCGTTTTGGCAGAGGCAGTGTCGACGTGCAGAAACAGAGAGAGAAGCATGGCTCCGAAAACACACAGTTTCATGACTAATCCAGCCTGAAGTCGTTTTTGATGGCCTCAAACAGGGCCCTGGCTACACGGTCGGAGCCTGCCTCGGCATCCTTGCGCAGATTGATGGAAATGAGGCTGTCGAGCACGCGTCTGCGCATGTCAGAGCTGCTCACGCCTTCAGTGCGCGGGAAGATGACCAGCTTTTCCGCGGGTATGAGGTTAGAGTTGTCACTGCCATGAACCAGCTTGTCGATGTTGTGCTTCACGAGGAAGGCGTCATCGATGAGCCAGGGGGAGGGAATGACTTCGTCCACATAACGGATGCTGTCGAGTATTTCCTTGCGCTCTTCAAAATTGAGTTCGGGCGTGTAGCCTTTTTTGTTCTTCACTTCTTCATCGGTGGTGAGGGCGACGATGACGGTGCCGAGCTGACTTGCCTTTTTCAGCAGTCGTATGTGTCCGTGATGAATAAGCGTGGCGGACATATCGACAAGAATGCGCATGGCGTACTCCTTTTTCAGGCATGGAAGTTGAAACGGTTGATCATGGTTTGGAGGATTTCCTGTTCCGGGAGATGTATACGGGGTTTCCGGCAAAAACAGGGGCCTGTATTTTTCAGTTATCGATGATGCATGGTCATTTTATAAAAAAAGACACTTAGCTCTAGTACTAAAATGAATTGACGAGTATAATAAATTCTGTTAGTTTTCTTATTAGGAGGAAAAATATATGCAAAACATATCTATCGCTGAAATTATTTCATTAATTGAGGCTGCTTCTGACAATGAAAAAGAACAA
>JAGAZG010000234.1 GCA_017940105.1 Mailhella sp.
CCTCGCGGGAGGCCGCGGCAAAGGCGTGATTTTCCGCAAGGGAGAAATACTCCGTTCCGTCGTCGGACAGGAGTCGCTTCTTGCGGCCTTTCTTGAAGAACTGGATAAACTTCTTACCAACCCATAAAGGATCATCAGTATGCGCTGGACTCGTTATTACATTCCCACCCTGAAAGAAGCCCCTGCCGACGCCGAAGTTGCAAGCCACAAGCTGCTTGTGCGCGCCGGCATGATTCGCAAGCTCACTTCCGGCATTTACACATGGCTTCCCATTGGTCTGCGCACGCTGGAAAAAGCTAAAAACATTGTCCGCAGAGAAATGAATGCCGCAGGCGCTATAGAAGTGCTCATGCCTACCGTGCAGCCGGGAGAAATCTGGCAAGAATCCGGCCGCTGGAAGAAATATGGCAAGGAACTGCTGCGTTTTAAAGACCGCCATGAACGCGATTACTGCCTTGGCCCCACCCACGAAGAGGTTTCGACGGCGCTGCTCAGGGGCGAAATAAAATCATACCGCCAGCTGCCTCTGAACATCTATCAGATCCAAACAAAATTCCGGGACGAAGTGCGCCCCCGTTTTGGACTCATGCGCGGCCGCGAATTTTTGATGAAGGATGCCTATTCGTTTGATATTGACGACGACGGCGCAAACAAGAGCTATGCAGCCATGAAAGACGCCTATCACAGGATCTTTGGCAGCATGGGGCTGAATTTTCGTCCTGTCGAGGCGGATTCCGGCGCCATTGGTGGCAATTTTTCGCACGAATTCATGGTTCTTGCCGAAACGGGCGAAGATGCCATTGCAGCATGTTCAAACTGGCCGGAGTGTTCCTGGGCTGCCAATGTGGAGCGTGCTCCCATAAAACCACTCGCTGCCCCATGCTCCGCTTCATGCCCGCCCATGGAACAGGTCAGCACTCCAGGGCAGCACAGCATTGACGACATATGCGCTTTTCTAAAGACGCCTGCCAAGCGGGTCATCAAAACACTGCTGTTTCTGGCTGACGGCAAGCCAGCCGCCGTGCTCCTGCGCGGCGACAGGGAACTGAATGAGATTAAGCTCGCCCATTTGCTTAACGCCGACGAAGTTGTTTTTGCTTCACCCGATCAGGTGCTTGCCATGACCGGGGCCGAACCTGGCTTTGCCGGTCCGGTGGGACTTAAAGGGGTAGACACCATATACGCCGATAACGAACTCCGCGAGAATACAGACTGGATCGCCGGGGCAAACAAAAGCGACACCCATGTTCAGCACCTAGATCTGCAACGCGACGTTACCCTGCCCATCAGGTGGGTCGACCTGCGCAACGCCGTTGCGGGAGACCCTTGTCCATGCTGCGGCAAGCCCCTGGAAATCAAGCGCGGCATAGAAGTCGGACATATTTTCAAGCTCGGCACAAAATACAGTGAATCAATGCACGCCGTGTTCCTTGATGAAAATGGCAAGGAGCGCTTTATGATCATGGGATGCTATGGCATTGGCGTTTCCCGCGTTGTTGCAGCTGCTATTGAGCAAAATTTTGACGAAAACGGCATCAAGTTCCCACCACAGCTAGCTCCGTTTGACGTGCACATACTCTGCCTTGATCCCGGTGACGCCGCCGTTTCTTCTGCATGCGATGAAATAGAAGAATTTCTGGCGGCCCTAGGACTTGAAACGCTGTACGACGACCGGGACGAACGCCCGGGAGTGAAATTCAAGGATGCCGACCTGATAGGCATCCCAGCGCAGATCACTGTCGGCGGCAAAAGCCTTGCCAAAGGCGTCATAGAAGTCAAAGACAGACGTTCAGGTGAAAAGTCGGCCCTGTCAGCCAAAACCTTCAAGCAGGAATTTGGCGCCTGGTACCAGTCTGTTCTGGACGGGTGGAGCCGCAAGAGTCAGCTGTAAGCAATGGGGTCCGTACTCACAGTCAGGCAACTGTCAGAACAGCTCCGCGGCACGGTGGAGCGGAGCTTTCCGTATGTCTGGGTACAGGGAGAAGTCGCCAGCGTTTCCCGCCCTCCATCCGGACACGTGTACTTCAGCCTCAAAGAAGAAGAATGCCTTCTCAACTGCGTCTGGTTCCGCGGCAGGCAGAAAGACGAAGCCTTTGACCCCATGACCGGGGAGGTATGGGAAGACGGTCCCCATCCCTGCCTTGCCAGAACACTAGAAGCGGGACAAACGCTGATTTGCGCAGGAAGGCTTTGCCTTTATGCCTCGCGCAGCCAGTACCAGCTCACCGTTGATCTAGCGCAGGCAGCCGGCAAAGGGCTGTGGCATCAGCAATTTGAAGCGTTGAAGCGCAGGCTTTTTGACGAAGGACTGTTTGCGCAGGAACATAAAAGACCTATACCGCAAAATCCGGTTCGCGTCGCCGTGGTGACTGCTCCGAAAGGTGCCGCCATACGCGATTTCATACGCATCTCAAACGAGCGTGGAACAGGCGCACAGATACGCATCTTTCCCACGCTTGTACAGGGGGACGAAGCTCCTCCGCTTATTGCAGAGGCACTGCGGCACGCGGCCCTTCCTTCCGGCGATGGCTGGCTACCAGAAGTCATCGTGCTGATCCGTGGCGGAGGCTCCGTGCAGGATCTATGGGCTTTTAACGATGAGAGGGTCGCACGCGCCGTCTTTGATTCACCTGTTCCCGTCCTTACGGGCATAGGCCATGAAATTGACCTGAGCATTACGGATCTTGCTGCCGATTTTTCTGCGGCGACGCCAAGCCACACCGCCCAGATGCTTTGGACAGAGCGCAGCCATCTCTTGCGCAGGCTCACTGCTATTGAAGACAATCTGCTCCAGGCCATGGATCACGCTCTTGAGCGTTGTAGCACGCAGGCTGAGCGCCTGGTGCACACATTAAAGCTGCTTTCCCCGTCCATGCGCCTACAGGAAAAAGCATCTGCCCTGGACAATGCTGTTCGCCGCATGGACGCAGTTCTCAACGCATCACTGTCGCTCAATGCACAGGCGATTGAAAGGCTTACTCTTTCGCTTGCTCACAGTTCATCCCGACCGGAACGTCTTGCCCCGGAACTTAATGCCATGACGCACAGGCTCTGGAGGGCAGGAGAATCACTGTTCTCTGAAAAAGAAAAACAGGCAGAACGCGCGGCAGCCCCACTTGCCTCGCTGGGCAGGCATATCGGCAGCACTCAGGAACGCCGTGCGGCAGAACTTGCCGCAAGGCTGCTTGGCCTTGATCCTTTTGAACCTCTGAAGCGCGGCTATGCGTTTGTGCAGTCCAAAAACGGGGCTTTTCTGCGTTCTGTCCTGCAGATCCATAGCGGCAACGCCATCGACGTGCGCATGGGGGACGGCGTTGTCCATGCGCTCGTTGAATCCGTGGAGAATAAGCAATGAAGCGTCTGAGCATTTTTTTTATATTACTCTCCTTGGCGGTGTTATTGACCTCACCGCACTTCGGAATTGCAGCAGAAGGCACATGTCATGTGCCGGGCAGTGTCAGCCAGGGGCATGCCTTTCCCGTGATTGTCACGGGCAGCAAGCCGTTTGAAGCGAGGTTCACATGGCGAGAAGAAGAGCTTTTTGTTAGTTCTGTCCCCAATCCTTTTGCAAGCAATCCAGAAGAAGCGCATAAGGCAGAAGTTCTGCTTGCCGTTCCCCTGGATGCAAAGGGAAGCCTGCCACTGACCATACGGGCAAATGGTAAAAGCCATCGCTTCGCCGTCAAGGCGCTGTCTGTCGCCTGGCCTCAAAGCATACTGAAAGTGCTGCCCCGCTATGTGCAGCCCCCGCTCGAGGTTCAGGAAAAAATAGCCCGAGACAGAGAGCATAGCCGGCAGGCTCTGGCGTTGCGCACCGAAAAGCAATGGCAGTTGCCCCTGGCTCGTCCTGTGCCGGGCGGCATAACCAGCCCGTTTGGGGGCCGCAGAGTTTTTAATGGGCAACCGCGTGCGCCGCACAAGGGTACGGATCTACGCAGTCCGGAAGGAGCCCCCGTACGAGCCGCAGCAGACGGCATTGCAGTTCTTGCAGAAGAACAGTATTATGGCGGAAATACTATTTATGTTGATCATGGGCAAGGCATATTCAGTGTTTACTGCCACCTGCTCGAAGCCGATGTTTCCGTCGGCGACAAGGTCAGGCGCGGACAAGTCATAGCCAGGTCTGGCGCTACCGGACGCGTCACCGGCGCCCATCTGCATTTTGGATTCATAGTCCAGGGGGTTTCCGTAGACGCCATGCCCCTGCTTGACTTTCCCCCAAAAGTAACCGGCGGACCGTCGCACAGCATTTTTGAGAAAAAAGCCTCCCCTAAAAAGGCACGGAGCAAGAAATGAAAAAAAAAGAACCGGCGTTCGAGGAACGGCTGGAAAGGCTGCAGGCCATCGTGAACAAGCTTGAGGCCGGAAACAGTTCTCTTGAAGAAAGCGTCGCTCTGTATAAGGAAGGTCTGGAACATGCTGCCGCCTGCCGAAAACAGCTGGAGCAGGCACGTCATGAGATACAGATCTGCACTGAAGAAGGATTGGCGCCGTTTTCTGAAACTGCGGATACTGCGGAAGAAGAAAGCAAAAGCGATACCCAGCAATTCTAATTCAAGGGCAGAAGATGAACAACGGGCTTCTTACGCGAATCAACGAGTTTCTTGCAGAGACTTTTTTAAGCAGTGACATTCCCGGACAGCTTTCAGAAGCCATGCGTTACAGCCTGCTTGCCGGAGGTAAGCGCCTGCGCCCCATGCTTTTTCTCAGCATGGCGCGGGCATGCGCACCTGAAAGGGCGGAAGAACTGACCACCAGGCTTATGCCTTTTGCCGCCGGTCTGGAAATGATTCACACATATTCGCTTATCCATGATGACTTGCCTGCCATGGACAACGACGATCTGCGGCGCGGACGTCCGACATGCCATAAGGCTTACGGTGAAGCGAACGCCATTCTCGCAGGAGACGCCCTGCTAACCAACGCCTTTGGATACATGACGCAGGCGGAAGCGGCAGCAGATCTGCTGCTGAAAGCCATAAGGCTGAGCGCCGAAGCAGCTGGTGCGGCCGGCATGGCTGGCGGACAGGTGCTTGACCTTGCAGCCGAAGGCCGCGCCATTACGCTGGAAGCATTAAAAATTCTCAATGCAAAAAAAACAGGAGCGTTGCTGCGCTGCTCTTGCGAATGCGGTGCTCTGCTTGCCGGCGCAAGCGAAAGACAGATGGAAGCCGCCCGAATTTTTGGATCAGAATTGGGCATTGCCTTTCAAATAACCGATGATATACTTGATGTCGTTGGTGAAGAATCCGCCGTGGGCAAGCAAGTCCGCCATGACGCAGAATGCGGCAAGGCCACATGGCCCTCTCTTCTGGGGCTTGATGCTGCCCGGCAGAAGGCTGAACTGTGCTGCAAGAGGGCGGAAATGGCTCTTGACGGCATCTTGTACGGTCAGGATGCCGAGTTCCTTTGCCAGACTGCGCGCCGACTTGTAGGCAGAACCCATTAACTCATGATGGAAAACAGGCGAGCCATGCCGGAAAAGAACTTGCTTAAAACACTGCGATTGCCCGAAGATATTCCGGGCCTGCAGCCTCGCCAAAAGCAAGACCTGGCACAGGAACTGCGCGATGAAATCATACGCGTTGTTACGCGCAATGGCGGCCACCTTGCCCCTTCGCTCGGCGTCGTTGAGCTGACCATCGCCCTTCTTTCCTGTTTTGATCCGCTCAAGGACAGCATAATCTGGGACGTCGGGCATCAAAGCTACCCCTGGAAGCTGCTGACCGGCAGAGCTCAGGAATTTGATACGCTGCGCCGCTACGGCGGGCTTTCGGGCTTTCCCAACCGATCCGAAAGCCCTTTTGACAGCTTTGGCGTCGGCCACGCCTCCACATCTATTTCTGCAGCGCTGGGCATAGCCGCTGCAAGAGATCTTTCGAAAGGCAGAGAACATGTCGTTGCCGTCATAGGAGACGGTGCTCTGGCCGGTGGCATGGCTCTCGAGGCTCTTAATCAGGCCGGAGGCATGGGCAAAAGGCTCATCGTCATTTTAAATGACAATAAAATGTCCATATCTGAAAACACAGGGGCCATTTCCCGCTTTTTAAGCCGCAACCTTTCGCGGCAGACGCTGATGCACTTTAAGCAGCATGTTTCACGCGTTCTTTCTCGCCTGCCCAAGGGAGATTCCATTGTTGACATTCTGCGAAAGGGAGAAATCAGCTTCAAGTCTTTTTTCACGCCGGGCGTTCTTTTTGAAGCGTTTCAGTTCAATTACATCGGGCCCATCAACGGGCACGACATCCCGCAACTAGAAAAGCATATTGAAGCGGCAAAGCTGCTGGATACGCCGGTGCTTCTTCATGTGCGTACCCGCAAGGGCAAGGGCTATGTCCCGGCAGAAAACAATCCTTCCCTTTTCCATGGAATACCGGCTTCTGTCCCAGATGAAATACAAATAGAAACACCTCCGGGAAAAAACGCCCCCACTGGACCAGGATTCAGCAAAGCCTTTGGACGAGCGCTTTGCGAACTTGCAGAGCACGACCCAAAAATTTTTGCCATTACGGCAGCCATGCCGGATGGAACCGGCCTGCAGGAATTTCACGAGCGCTTTCCTGGGCGTTTTGCCGATGTCGGAATTTGCGAAGAGCATGCCGTTACGTTTGCCGCCGGACTGGCCGCCAAAGGATACCGCCCTGTCGTCGCAATATACTCCACATTCATGCAAAGGGCCTTTGACCAGATCATCCACGACGTATGCCTGCAAAACCTGCCCGTGCTGTTCTGCCTGGACAGGGCCGGCCTTGTCGGCGAAGACGGCCCCACGCACCACGGCGCGTTTGACCTTTCGTGGCTCAGAACCATCCCCAACCTATCCATACTGGCGCCGCGCGACGAAAACATCCTCATAAAGGATCTTAAGGCGGGACTGTCCATGCCCGGACCAGCTGCCCTGCGGTATCCAAGGGGCACGGGAAGGCAAATGGACACGGAACGCTTTAAGCCATTTGCCCAGGCCATAATGCCTTGCTTGCTCACACCATCCGTCCCTGTTCCTGGCAAGAGCGATATGCTCGTAAGGGGCAACTCCCGCGTGGCCGTTCTCGCTGCTGGCCAGCGCGCCCTGCCCAGCGTGGAAGCCGCACTTCTCTATGCGGAAAAAACCGGCCGCAGTGCCTCTGTCTTTGACGCCCGATGGGTAAAACCCCTGCCGGAAGAGCATATCACAGAGATAGCGAAAAACTTTGATGCGCTTCTTCTGGCAGAAGACAATGCTCTTGCAGGCGGCTTTTCTTCGGCAGTGCTTGAACTGCTTGCAGACCGGGATTTGCTGAGCGGCCTGAGCATTAAAAGGCTTGGCATACCAGATCGATTCATCCCTCATGGACCTGTCCGCCGGCTCCGGGCAGATGTAGGCATCAACATCTCCGGCATGATCAGGGCCCTGGACGAACTCTTCGCCCGTGCAGAAAAAGGCGGCCATGCATGAAAAAGCGCAAAGCTACAAAACCCGGATTCGGAGGCGGACGCTATTACTGGGCAGAAATATTTGTGCTCTGCCTTTTGCTTACCGCAGCTGCCGCCTTGTATGACCAAACGCCTTTTCCCAGCCCACGCCAGCAAAGAGCCGCTCCCCTGGCAAAAAAAACAGAGACGCATGCAGTTTCTTCCGTCAGGGCAACTCCTGACCCCGCCAAAACACCACGCAAGGAAGAACAAAAAACGGCTGCACTTCATCAAAAGCCTGAACCCAGGCGTGAGCCTGCAAAAGCAAGCCCACAGGCAGAGAAAAAAGCTGCGCATCCTGCGCCTGATAGCGCAGCAAAACCGCAAAAGCCCGCCACCCAGACCAAGGTCCATGATTTGCCTGCGGTCTCCTCGGCTGATTCAGACGAAGAATACAGTGTTGTCCGCGTGGACGACGGGGACTCCCTGGAACTTGCGGATCGCCAGAACCGGCGTTTCCGCGTGCGCCTTTACGGCATTGACGCCCCAGAAGGAAAGCAGTCATTCGGCCATGAATCCCGCTCAAATATGCAGCGGCTGACAAAAGGCAAAAAAGTTCTCCTTAAAAGAATGTATACTGATAACTACCAGCGAACCGTGGCCATTGTTTTTCTCAGCGCAGGCGGAAAAGCTGATGCACTCTCCCTCAATGAACGTCAGGTGCAGGACGGCATGGCCTGGGTGTATGATTTTTTCTGCACCAGCAGTGAGTGCAACACTTGGAAATTTGAAGAAGCCATGGCCAAAAACCGTAAAATCGGCCTCTGGAAAAATCCCAGCCCCATTCCGCCCTGGCAGTGGCGATCCGTGCAGAATAACTGACGGTCTGGTTGACAGTACTGCATCTGCGTGAAATGGAAAGCCCAGCTTTCTTGACTATATCAAGATACACGCATATAGTTTACCTTTCAATAACCTTTTATGTACATGCCATGACCGCACTGAGGCATCTTAAAGCCCTGGCCGACGAAACCCGGCTTCGCTTGGCTCTTGTCCTTTATCACTGCGAGCTTTCCGTAAACGAACTGGCTTCGCTCATGGACATGGGGCAGTCACGCATTTCGCGGCATCTTAAAATTTTGACGGAATCTGGTCTGCTGCATTCGCGCAGGGATGGACTCTGGGCTTTTTACTCTGCCAAGCCAAACGGCCAGGGACACGAATTTTTAAAAAGCCTCATGCCTTACCTGCTTGCAGAGCAGGATGCGCAGGACGATCTTGCAAGGGCTTTTCATATTCTGGAGGAAAGAGCACGCAGCACACGCCAGTTTTTTAACGATATTGCAGATGACTGGGACAGAATGAGCCGGGAAATCCTGGGGGATTTCTCTTTGCCTGACACCGTGCTCAAAAACCTGCCCATTGACTGCAAAACTGCCGTAGACCTGGGCTGCGGCACAGGAGAAGTGCTGTGGAAACTGCGCGGCGCATGCAACGGGCTGATAGGCGTGGATAATTCACCCCGAATGCTTGACCAGGCCCGCAGGCGCTTTACCGGCGCTGAAGAAGAAGTATCATTGCGCATAGGCGAACTTGACCACCTGCCGCTGCGTGACGGCGAGGCATGTTTTGCCTGCATCAGCCTTGTGCTGCACCACTTGTCGCGCCCAGCAGACGCGCTTGCAGAGATGTCCCGGGTGCTTCACCAGGGAGGCCATGCCCTCATCACTGATTTTGATCAGCATAATCAGGAAGCCATGCGAACACTTTATGGCGACAGATGGCTGGGCTTTCCACTTACCACGCTTGCTTCATGGGTTGAAAAAGCTGGCCTGATTATTGAGAGGCGCAGCCTGCAGCCCGTCAAACGAAATTTATGCCTGCACATTCTTCTTGCAAGAAAACCGGGCTGACACGCCAACATTATCATTCGCGGCCATAGCCGCGGCACAGGGAGCTTTCATGCCTGCAAAAGATCTTGACCTTTCTTTAGAGTACAAAGTCGCCAACATAAGCCTTGCAGACTTCGGCAAAAAAGAAATTCAGCTTTCCGAAAAGGAAATGCCCGGACTTATGGAACTCATCCGCCGTTACGGTGAATCCAAGCCGCTGAAGGGCAAAAAAATCAGCGGTTCGCTGCACATGACCATTCAAACCGCCATGCTCATTCGCACGCTTCATGACCTGGGAGCCGACATACGCTGGGCTTCTTGCAACATTTTTTCAACGCAGGACCATGCAGCTGCCGCCATTGCCGCCCAGGGCATGGCCAAGGTTTTTGCCTGGAAGGGAGAAAGCCTGGAAGACTACTGGTGGTGCACGGAAATGGCCCTCACCTGGCCAGACGGCTCAGGTCCTGATCTTATTGTGGACGATGGAGGCGACGCCACCCTGCTCATCCACAAAGGCGCAGAAGCAGAACGCGACCCGTCTGTTCTCAACCGCAAGCCATCGTGCCGCGAAGAAGCCATCATCATGGAACGCATCGCCCTGTCCCTGCAAAAGCGCCCTGGGCGATGGAGCAAGGTTGCCGCAGGCGTGCGCGGCGTTTCTGAAGAGACGACCACTGGCGTGCACAGGCTTTACCAGATGGAGCGAGAAGGCAAGTTGCTTTTCCCGGCCATCAACGTCAATGATTCCGTAACCAAATCTAAATTCGACAATCTTTATGGATGCCGCGAGTCCTTAGCCGACGGCATCAAACGCGCAACGGACGTGATGGTTGCCGGCAAAGTCGTAGTGGTATGCGGCTTTGGGGATGTGGGCAAGGGCTGCGCTGCCTCCATGCGCGGTTTTGGCGCGCGCGTCCTGGTCACCGAAATAGACCCCATCTGTGCGCTGCAGGCAGCCATGGAAGGCTACGAAGTCGTTACCCTCGAAGACGCACTTCCCGTGGGCGACATTTACGTGACTTGCACAGGCAACTGCGACGTGATTACCGGACAGCATATGCTGGGCATGAAAGATGAGGCAATCGTCTGCAATATCGGTCACTTTGACAGCGAAATCCAGATGTCATGGCTGGAATCCACGCCAGGATGCACAAAGATGGAAGTAAAGCCCCAGGTGGACAAATGGTCTCTGCCTTCCGGCCGCTCGATCATCGTGCTTGCCGAAGGCCGCCTCGTCAATCTGGGTTGCGCAACGGGGCATGCCAGCTTTGTCATGTCCAATTCATTCACCAACCAGGTGCTCGCGCAGATGGAACTTGCCAGCCGCAGTCACGAGGCAAAAGTGTACACGCTGCCTAAGCAGCTTGATGAAGAAGTTGCCCGCCTGCACCTTGGACGCCTGGGAGCAAAACTCACCAGGCTTACGCAAAAGCAGGCCGACTACATCGGAGTTTCTGTTGACGGTCCGTACAAAAGCGAGCTGTACCGCTATTAATCAAATACCATGTGGTCCAGCGCCGCATGAAAAAGGACATCGGACATGAGCGAACTTGTGCGATTTGGCGTTTCTCTTGAGCAAGATCTTCTCGAAGCCTTTGATTCGCTCTGCGAACGCAGGGAATCCAAAAGATCTGAGGCCATCCGCCACTGCATACGGCGGGAACTGGCAGAAGAAGTTCTGACGGATCCAAACGCTTCCGTGGCCGGTGTCCTGACGTTGATGTTTGACCACCATGACAGCGATCTGCCGGGGAGGCTCACCTCTCTTCAGCACGAAGCGCACGACATGGTCATCGCTACCATGCACGTTCATCTTGACGAACACAGATGCCTTGAAGCCATGGCCCTGCGTGGTTCTGCGGCCGAAGTCTCTCGCCTGGCCGACAAGCTGCGTTCCGCACGAGGCGTTCTGCAAAGTTCCTGTTCGCTGACGGCTATAGAATCCGTGCATGAACACGGCCATCAGCACTGCACGGAGGAAAAGCAATGAATGAGGAATCAGGCTCTGCCCTGGAAGACGTGCAAAGCGGGCCTGCCGAAGTGGCACTGGATATTGACCATGTGGGCGTGAAAAATGTAAGGTTGCCCCTTGTCGTGCGAGACCGCAGCCAAGGACACCAGCATACGGTGGCATCCGTCGACATGGGGGTGGATCTGCCTTCGTCGTTTAAAGGCACGCACATGAGCCGCTTTGTTGAAGCGCTTGAAGCATGGCGCGAAGGCAGCAGCGAAGAACTTGACTATGCTTCCATGAAGCGCCTGCTTTCTGATGTTCTTGAGCGCTTAAATGCGCGCCGCGCCCGGGCACGGTTCAGCTTTCCTTATTTTATTACGCGCAGGGCTCCCGCCACAGGGCGCCCTGCGCCCGTATGCTATCAATGTCACCTGACCGGCGAGATGAAGGCAGGCAGCACAAGCCCACGCTTTCTTTTGGAGCTGGAAGTACCCGTTACTACCGTGTGCCCATGCTCAAAGGCCATCAGCAATGCCGGCGCGCACGGACAGCGCGCAACCATACGCCTTGCTCTTCGCCTGAGGCGCTTTGAGTGGCTTGAAGGTTTCATTGACATGGCGGAAAAATCCGGTTCCGCTCCCATTTACACCCTGCTCAAGCGTCCTGACGAAAAATTTGTTACGGAACAGGCGTATGAAAACGCCCTGTTCGTTGAAGATGTGGTCCGCCGGACAGCCTACAGCCTTGAAGCCGATGACAGCGTCGTCTGGTACCGGGTTGAGGTAGAAAGTGAAGAATCCATACACGGTCACAACGCCTTTGCAAGCATAGAGCGTACCGCCCACGACCCGCATGCTGATAACAGCTGATGAGTATTGTTCTCTTTCGGCACTGAAAAATTTTTATTTTCAGCGCCATTTTTATTTTCTTTTATCGCTGTTTCAGGTAGCATGGGTTCTTGCGCTGTTATAGCGACTTTCTTTCAGGAAACGCGAATGAAAACCTCTTCCTCTTTTACAGCCACCGCTGGTCTGT
This sequence comes from Mailhella sp., assembly GCA_017940105.1. Lineage (GTDB taxonomy): Bacteria > Desulfobacterota > Desulfovibrionia > Desulfovibrionales > Desulfovibrionaceae > Mailhella. Next base: position 12,274 of record JAGAZG010000234.1, read on the forward strand.
TCCCGCCATGGCGAAAGTCCTCTCGTTGCTGACCTCCATTCGCCATTGAGCCTTCCGCACAGATGCGGATCACGCGTTTCTTTCTTAAAACATTCTTTCATGAGAGATTGCCATGGATACCAATCAGGCTTTCGTCTATTTTGCTATCATCGCCTATATGGCGCTGGTTCTCTACATAGGCTACTACTGCTCCAAGCAAAATGAAAATGCAGGCGATTTTTATCTTGGCGGACGCCGACTCGGCCCCATAGTCACAGCCATGAGCGCCGAAGCTTCAGACATGTCTTCGTGGCTGCTGCTCGGCATTCCCGGACTGACCCTTTTCACCGGCATTGCTGATACGTTCTGGACATCGTTCGGGCTTGCCATAGGCACATACCTGAACTGGCTTTTCGTTGCCGGCCGCCTGCGCCAGTACAGTGAAAACATAGGCGCCATAACTGTGCCGGATTTCTTCGCGCGCCGCTTCCACGACAAAAGCAACGCACTGCTCGGCTTTGCCGCGCTGACGATCATCGTATTCTTCATTCCCTATACGGCGTCCGGCTTTGCCGCCTGCGGCAAGCTGTTCTCTTCGCTGTTTGGCATCAATTACATCACAGGTATGATGATTGGCTCCGTTGTCATAGTGGCCTATACCGCCATGGGCGGATTTCTCGCCGCTTCTGTCAGCGATCTTTTCCAGTCCATTGTCATGAGCCTTGCGCTCGTGATCATCGTCTTTTTCGGCATAGAACTGGCCGGTGGATGGAACGCTGTGGAAGCATCTGCCAGTCTGCCGGGCTATATCAGCCTTTCCAGCATGACGGATGTCGCTACAAAGCAGGTCAGCGATTACGGACTGATCACCATCGTTTCAACCATGGCCTGGGGGCTCGGTTATTTTGGCATGCCCCATATACTGCTGCGGTTCATGGCCATTGAAGAACCTAAGCGCATTCCCCTGTCTCGCCGCATTGCTACCATCTGGGTAGTCATTGCCATGGGCACGGCCATTCTGATCGGCGTAATCGGCTACGCAATAGTCAAGGCCGGCGTTCTCCCCATGTTCGGCTCTTCGTCTGACGCAGAATACCTGATCATCAAGCTCAGCGGTCTTCTCAGCCAGTACAATGTGGTCGCAGCCTTCATTGCGGGACTGGTACTCGCCGGTATTTTGGCCTGCACCATGTCCACTGCTGATTCCCAGCTTCTTGCCGCGGCATCCAGCGTTTCTGAAAATATCATGCGCGGAGTGTTCAAGATTGAACTTTCAGAAAAAATGACTCTTCTCACTGCACGACTCACCGTGCTTTGCATCGCAGTCATCGGCGTCTTCATCGCACGCGATCCGGCCAGCTCGGTATTCCGCATCGTGTCTTTTGCCTGGGCAGGCTTTGGCGCTGCTTTTGGTCCGGTCATGCTCTTTGCCTTGTTCTGGCGGCGCTGCAACCGCTGGGGTGCTCTTGCAGGCATGCTTTCCGGCGGCGTCATGATCTTCGTTTGGAAGTTTCTTGTCCGCCCCCCTCGGCGGAATATGGAACATCTATGAGCTTCTTCCCGGATTTCTCGTTGCAAGCGCGGCTATCGTTGTCGTAAGTCTGCTCACCGCTGCCCCTGAAAAAGAAATTCTTGACGAGTTCGATGCCGCCAGCGGCAAATAAGGCAGATGCAAAGAGATTCTTGACATGTACCTGACAATCTTTTAAATACTACGGCGTTGGGCGGTTAGCTCAGTTGGTAGAGTATCGGTCTTACACACCGACTGTCAGGGGTTCGAGTCCCTTACCGCCCACCAAACACCAATCTCATAAAGTCCCATAACGTAACATAACCCGTTGTGGGACTTTATTTCTATATTTTATTACTATGCTACTTGCCTTCGCAAACAGAGCAAAGCTTGTAGCCTTTTTTTATTGCCTGATCCAAATTGGCAAACTTTTCCGTCGTTCCCTTGGCGTCATAGTACTTGCAGGACGGTCCATGCAGCATCTTAGAATTAGGATTGCCCTTCAGCGTTCTCGGCATCTTGTTTGCCGTTGCAACGCCTTCTTTGCCGCCGCAAACCTTGCAGGCATGATAGCCGGCCTTTTCAGCTTCAGCTGCTGTTGCAAACTGCACCGTGCATGATTTTGCGTTGTAGTGTTCGCAGTCAGAGGCATGGTAAATCTTTGAGTTGCTATTGCCGTGAAGAGGCTTTTGCTGCTGGTATGCACGTATGCCCGGAGCCTGCTTGTAAGGGGCCGAAACCTGCTTGCCAGCCTTGGGCATGACGGCATCATACAGGCTGTCTGCCTGGGCAACGGTCACCATAAAGGCAAATGCCGCCAGAACGGAAATACAAGATCTTGCTGCTTTCATTCTTCTGCTCCTTGCAATGTTTTTTTTAACGTTAGCTCCGGCAGGTATAAACTTCAACCAGCAAATTTATTCCACAGGGAGTATTGGCTTATCATGGCTGAAACGGCTGGCAGATATTGTTGCCTGCCGCCCTTTGGAGTGATAATATGTTTTTTCAACGTTATGCTTTGACGGATCATGCCATGCCAGAAACATTTTCCCTACTGTTCATACCCAGCGCACTTGCCATGGTCATGGCGTTGCTTGCCCTTGCCTTTAAACAGCTTCACCCTGCTCCGCCAGAAAAGCGGTCGCGCATCGGGGGATTCACATGGTGGCTGCTCATCGCCCTCTGCCTGGGCGGCGCAGCGCAATGCCATTCAATGTGGCAGACTTCTGGAACCGTTCCGTGGACGCTGCTCTTCTGGTCGGGCTTGTTCGGCATAGGAGCAGCCGGCATGTGGCACACCGCTCATACACCGGGAGAAGCCCCTGCCAGCGCCCCTGCAGGACTGAAAAGCATCGGCAAGCCGTTGGCCGAAAAAACATCCTCAGAGGCAAAGCATTAAAAAGTCCTACTGCGCGTCATATACGCCAAGCGTGTGCATCATGGCATGATCTTCACTGAAAGACGCCCCTAATGTTGTCAGGTAATTGCCAATCATCATGCCGTTTGCCCCGGCAGCATACAGCCAGCTTTGCCATTCTTTAAGAACATGAGAGCGTCCGCCCGCAATAAGAATGTCACGCGACGGATTGAGCATCCTAAACAAGGCAATGCTCCGCAGCGCTTCTTCAGGCTTCAGCCTGGGCATGGATTCCAGCGGAGTGCCTGGTATGGCATTGAGGAAGTTGACAGGTATGGAATCAACGTCCAGATCGGCAAGCGTCATGGCAAATTCAATGCGCTGATCCCAGCTCTCACCAAGACCGATAATGCCGCCAGAGCATACCTGCATGCCGGCCCGCCTGGCTATGTTAACCGTGGCGATATCTTCTTCATAGGCATGGGTCGTGCATATCTTCGGAAAATAACTGGCTGCAGTCTCAAGATTGTGGTGGTAGCGCGTCACGCCAGCCTGCCTGTACCTGAGCGCACGCTCGGCGTTGAGCATGCCCAAAGAAACGCATACGCCGATGCCCGTGCAGCGTATAATGCGCTCAACGGCATGGCACAGAGCATCAACGTCTTTTTCCGGTAAAAATGTTCCGCTTGTCACGATGCCAAAGCGCTTCGCCCCAGCCTTACAGGCTTCTTCTGCTTTGCGCAGCAGAGTTTCTTCGCTGGCAAAAGAATATACAGAAACGTTTGTATTGTAATGACCAGACTGGGCGCAGAACGCGCAGTTTTCCTGACAGCGCCCGGAACGGGCATTGATTATGCCGCAGTTAAAAAATGCCGGCGCGCATACTGCCCGGACCGCTCCCGCAACAGACAATATGTCGAGCGTTTCATTAGAAGGCAATGCAGCAAGAATCCTGGCTTCTTCTTCAGAAAGAATCTCAGCTGAATAATTATCTCTATATTCTGCAATACGTGAAAGTACCTTCCGCAAAATATCATTCATAATTACTCCATAAAAAATTGAATAATTGTCACATGTTAGCAAGCTGTTCCTTATATTTCAACGCCGGATTAATTGCAACGAATTTCTGAGCATGCATTTTTTCTTCTCGCTCTTAAAAAATGATCGAGCTTGAAGGCTTGAGAAAAATTGTTTTGACAGAGAAGATGATTTGGCGAGGTCTTATTAACTTGCAACGCCGCGCACGGAAAACAGGTGTCCGTGCACGGCGCTTTATTCAATCATGCGGAGTGTTCCGCTTCAAAAGCTATCAGCCCTGAGCGTTTTCGAGCAGGAAGATGGCCGTCTGCGCTGCAGTATCCTCACCCGGTGTAGAAAAGGCGCTGTTATCAATTTCAAGGCTTATGTCGAAATTATTATCACCGGTCTTATGCATGAATGTCGTCGTATTGCCAGCTGAGAGCTCAGCATTACCCTTTTCAACAATCCAGTCCGAACTCAGAGTCAGCACGTCTTTACCATTGTTATGGCTCAGCGTAATGCCGACTTTGTTCAAGGAGGCAATGTTTGTCAAATCAAGATCGCTGTCCGTAAGAGGCTTGATCAAGGCTTCGACTCCGCTAAGCTTGCCATTATTGCTGCCAAGTAGCGTATCAAGGCTCACATTAGAATCGCTCAGCAGGAAGTCTATCCCCGTGCCGCCGTCAATAACGGTATCAGCGAGTTTAGCTCCATCTTCTATATCCGATGCTTTCAACTCGATGATATCGTTTCCGGCGCCAGCGTAAATGGAATCCGCGCCC
>JAGAZG010000235.1 GCA_017940105.1 Mailhella sp.
GCGGGTTTGCACGGTGCTGCGCAGACTGCTCAGCGAGCATCTCGGCAAAGCGGCGCAAGCCAGCCGTCTGCAGGCGGCGCAGAAGCACGGGAGCTGCCTTTTGAACAGTGGGGTGAAAACTGGCAGAACCTGTGGAAAAGATTGAATATGCCCCCTCATCCTGTGGTTTTGTGGTCATATGCCGCCTTGGGACAGGATTTGGCGCAGAAAGCTGATCCGGCACGGCGCAAAGTTTTGGGCCGCATGCTTGCAGAACTCCGCCATCCTAAGGGCACGCATGTTTTCTGGCCGTATGAACTTCCTGGTGAAGGCATGCTTCCTGATATTTTCTGGTCCGGTGTGTCGTTGCTGTCTCCGCGAGCCCTGCTTATCTTGGGATCTGATGCGCGCGATTCACTTGGCCTGCCAAAAAGCCTGAGGCCTTTTTGCCAGGAAAGGGTGCGGGGACGCATGGTGATACAGCTTCACCGGCCGGAAAATCTTGCCGCAAATGACACGGCGTTTCGCAGTTCGGTGGTGTTTCTCTCACAGATACTGCATTTTTGTTCCGGCAGACTTCCTGCAGGCGGTTTTTGATCGTTCAATTTACAAGTTCCGGCAGCAAGCTTCCATCAGTTGCCGGCAGATCCGTTTTCTTCCCTTTTCTTTTTCAGCCGTTCTGCCAGCCGTGCGGATGAGTAGCCTGCAAGCACGCCTGCCGTTGAACCGAAGACAATACCCTCTGACGTCGTCATAAAGCCGAGAAGCACGCTGAAAATACCCAAAGAGCTGCCTATGAGGAAGCCCCGGATGATGAATGGCGTCGTTTTCATGCTGATCCGCCTGTTGTGCCGGGAGTTTTTTTTGCGTTTGCTGCAGACGCTGCAGTGCTGGCGTCGAGTTGCGGCCGGGTTTTCCAGCGGTTATGCATCCAGAACCACTGCTCCGGTTCGCTTTTCACAAAATTTTCAATGGCCCTGGTATAAAAAACAGCGGTCTGCCGTATCTTGTCGTCAATGGAACCTTCCAGTTCGGCGGTATCCAGCGGCGGCTGAAGGCGAAAAACATAGTCTTTGCCCCTGCGTGAAAGAACCACGGGCCAGACCAGGGCTCTTGCCCTGACGGCAAGAAGCGCCGGCCCTGCGTTTACAGCCGCCTTTTCTTTTAAAAATGGTATGAAGAGCGCTTCTTCCGGTTTGGTATTGTGATCGACAAGAAAAGCCGCGATGCCGTTTTTATGGAGCGCGCGCAGAACTGTCATGGCCGCAAGGCGGTGCCCGATCATTTTAGCCCCTGTGGCCTGCCGCTGACGTTCAATGAAAGCCTGGGCCGCATTGTCATCGTATCTGCGAACAACCACAAGTCGGGGACGATCCTGGTAAAGCTGCCCCAGAAGAGGGGCAAGCAGTTCCCATGCGCCAAAATGAGCTGTTGCGGCAACTACGGGGCGCTGGCAGGAACGGAGCTTTTCCAGAAGTTCAGGAGGTTCGACGGCAAGGCGTGGAAAATCAAATCCAAAGCGTTGCGTGAGCAAAAGCTCCAGAAAGGATTGTCCTGTGTTGAGAAAGCTGGCATGGGCCACGGCCTTGGCTTCAGCCGCAGAAAGATCCAGGTGGCTTGCAATATTTTCTGCGGCGAGCCTGCGCCTTTCGGGAATAAAGTGCCAGATAAGCCCGCCAAGGCATTTTCCAAGAAAGCGCGTTCCGGCAAAGCCGCCCAGAGACATAAGCTTGCCCATGCCGCAAAGCATGCAAAAACGAACATGCTCCATCCTGGTCATTAATTTTTTCCTTTGCAGTCGGAGGCAAGCGCTTCCATGTCGTGTTCAAGGCGGCTGCGGGCGGCAGCGAGCGTTGATTCTTCAAGATCCGGCACAGCTTCTTTTCCATTTTCCCAGGGGACGCCAAAGCGGATGAGCGCGCTTGAGAACGGGAGCGGCACCTGGAATTTGTCCCATGTGGGCAGCTGCACCGCGTTGCGGTGAAAAATGCGTACGGGAAGAATATGCGCGTTTGCATTATTGGCCAGAAAAAGCGCGCCATTTTTAACTTTATGCCATGGACCTGCCGGCCCGTCCACGGTAATGACGGCATGCACAAGTTCCCGCTGCATCAGGTGCGTCATGGATAAAAGGGCATTCATGCCTCCATGTCGGCTGGATCCGCGCACAGCCCCGACATTTTTTGAAGCAAGGATGCGGGCGAGCATGTCGCCGTCCCGGCTTGGGCTGACAATGGCTGCGACCTTGAGCTGACGTGCAATCGGTATGAGTGAGAACAGCTCGTCGTGCCAGAGACAGCAGATCATTCTTTCGCCGCGTTTGTTCAGTTCATCTACAGCTGCCCTGTTCTCTTCTTTGATTCGAAGAGTGGCACAGATGGAAGAATAAACGAATGAGCACAGGGCGGATGTCAGGGCAGGAGGCAAATGCATAGGCGGCAAACAGAGGTGTAGTTGAAAATATTCTTGACGGAGCACATATTAGCTCACATTATCTGGAAGTGCCAAGCCCCGGCAAGCATTTTTTTTTCGCAGGAATGTCATTGGCAGCAAGAGAGGCTATCGTGGCTGGAGGCATACGCTTGAACAAAGCGCTGGCTGAAGCGGGCATCTGCTCGCGCAGGAGCGCCGATGAATTGATTTTTTCCGGTTATGTCAGGGTCAATGGCAGAGTAGTGCAAAATCCTGGCGAGCGTGTCATGCCTGGCGATCTTGTTGAAACGCCTGGCAAGTCGTTCCGTCCCGGCAGCGGAGTGAACACACCCTGCTGGCTTATGCTTAACAAGCCCGTGCATGTGGTTTCAACGGCGCATGATCCTCAGGGCCGTGCCACTGTTCTTGATTTGGTGCCTGAACCCTGGAAAGGGCTGCGGCTGTACCCGGTTGGACGTCTGGATTATTTTTCAGAAGGCCTGCTCATACTGACTAATGACGGGGAACTTGCAAACAGGCTCACGCACCCCCGATGGCACCTTGCCAAGACCTATCATGTGCTGGTGCGTCCCGAGCTGGGCGAAGCTTCCGTTGACAGGGCGCTTGCGGTCATGCGGAAAGGCATGACCCTTGCCGAAGGAGAACGCCTTGCTCCTGTCGAATGCAGGAGATTGCCAGTCACGGGACTGCGCGGCGTTTTGCTGGAGCTTGTGCTTCATCAGGGGGTGAACCGGCAGATTCGCCGCATGTGCCGCGATCTTTCGCTGACGGTGCTCCGTCTTTGCCGCGTCCAGGAAGGGCCTATTGAACTCGGCAGGCTGCCTTCAGGCAAAGTCCGTGCCCTTTATGCCGGGGAACTACAGGCATTAAGACATGCCGTGGGACTTGCATAAAACTGATGAAAATCATGTGAGGCTATTATCATGGATATACGTTTTCAGGTTGGAGGACCTTCTTTGTGGAAGGCTGAGGCCGTCATGTCTTTTATATGCGACGGCGAAGGGCCGGAACAGGCTTGTCCGGAATTATGCCATAGCGCCCTTTGGCTGAGCATTGCCCCTGCTTGGCGCGACTTTCATGGAGAAAAAGACCGGATGGTCATGCTGTACGGACCGCAGGCCATGGAGATTCCCCGCGTGCTGGGCATAGGGCTGGGCAAGCTGGGCGAAGGCGATGCCGAAAGCTTTCGCTTTGCTCTGGGACGTGCCATGCGCTGCTGCCGTGACTACGGCCTGAAACATGTGGGGATGGATTGCGCATCGCTGTCCCGCGTGGCAAAGAAACTGGGATTATCTTTGCCTGAGATTGCCCGGGAAGCCGTCGTCGCAAGCCTGATGTCTCTGTATCGTTATGACAAGTGGCTTTCAAAAAAATCCGGGCATGAGGATCCGCTTTCGCTTTCGCTTCTTCTTTCTTCCGGTTTTGCTGAGAATGATTTGCGTTCTGCGGTGCGCATGGCTGAGGCAGAAGCTGCCGGAATAGTCCTGGCCCGCGATCTTGCCAATGCCCCTGCAAACGAGATGTCGCCAATGGCTTTTGCAGGCATGGCTGAAAAAACGGCCCGCAGGCATGGCATGGCGTTTCGGCGTCTTGTCAGGGAAGATTTGAAAAAAGAAGGTATGGAAGCCTACCTTGCGGTTGCAAAAGGGTCAGAAGAGCCTCCCTGCATGGCCGTTGTGGAATATATGCCGAAAGGCACGGAAGGTGAGGCGCCAATTGTCCTGGTTGGCAAGGGGATTTGCTTTGACTCAGGCGGAATCAGCCTGAAGCCGGCAAAGGGCATGGAAGCGATGAAGGCAGACATGTCAGGTTCCGCTGCAGTGCTGGGCGTGATGGAAGCGCTTGGCCAGCTTGCGTATTCTTCGCTTGCGCCTGCACAGCCTGTTGTCGCTGTCATGGCATGCGCAGAAAACATGCCTGGCGGGCATGCCACCCGCCCTGGCGACATAGTGAGGGCCAGGAATGGCCTTTCCATAGAAATAGTCAATACGGATGCAGAAGGCAGGCTGGTGCTTGCCGATGCGCTGGCCTGGGCCGTGCAGCAGTACAAGCCGGCGTGCGTTATTGACATTGCCACGCTGACCGGAGCGTGCGAGGTCGCCCTGGGCAAGAGGGCAGCCGGCCTGTTTTCTTCTGACGACAAGCTTGCTGAAAGCCTGCACAGGAGTGGCATGGCCCTGGGCGAGCGCAACTGGCGCTTGCCGCTGTGGGAAAAGTCCAGCCTTGAGGTTTTAAAGAGTTCCTGCGCTGATTTAAAAAATTCCGGCGCGCGCGAAGGCGGAGCGCTACATGCGGCGGCGTTTCTCAGGCAGTTCGTTGGCGCTGGCATCCCCTGGGCGCACATTGACATGGCTGGAGCCGACGGAGACGATTCCCCCATCAATGCCGAAGGCTGCACTGGGTTCGGCGTCCGTACCCTGCTCAGCGCCGCACTGGGCTGATTGCGGCGCATTGCATCAGCAAAAAAAACGCTTGCTGTTCCATTTTGACACAGGCCTTTTATGGGAGAGCTTTTTGCCGAAAAAAACGCCGGCAAGGAGACTTTTCCATAACCGGCAGCGGTGTCCCCTTATAAAATCATGTTATCGGCTTGAGGTAGGCGATGAGCAAGCTTGGAAGGCTTACATACGCGCAGCAGATTTGCGTGAAAACAGCAGGAAAGGCCATGCAGGCCACAGGGATGCTTTGTCCTGGCGCAAGAGTGGGCGTGGCGGTTTCTGGCGGTGTGGACAGCTTTGTCCTGCTCAAGGTCATGCAGATACGCCAGCGCATAGTGCCTTTTCCGTTTGAATTTATGGCGCTGCACCTGAATCCGGGATTTGATGCGCAAAGTCATGCCCCGCTTGCGCAGTGGCTTGCCAAAGAAGGCATAGCCGGACATCTTGAGGTGACAGATTTCGGCCCGCGCGGCCACTCTGACGAAAATCTTCGCAATTCCCCCTGCTTTTACTGCGCCAGGCTCAGGCGCAAAAGGCTGTTCAGCCTTTGCGCCCAGTACGGAC
>JAGAZG010000236.1 GCA_017940105.1 Mailhella sp.
GCCGCTTCGTTTAATTGTATGATCGTTTCAGACATGGCACTAACCCTCTATCGGAAAGTTGTTTCGGAAATTCAATCTTACCGAGTGGTGATAGACCATGTCTACCTTTTTAAGCTTTTGCGAAACTTATTTTACGTTATCATGAATTAACAACAATTCTGCGGATCTGCAATGCATCTGCCAGCAACACATCCATCCAATGCGCCACATATGAAAAAGCCTGCGGCAAGGCTTTTGCCGCAGGCAAAAAAAACAAGCTTTGACCGGCGCAATTATTTTTTTCCTTCACATACCATGCGTACAGTATTAATAATGGAATCACGCAGCGCGTCTTTCTTTTCGCTGAGTTTTCCCAGAACAGAAGCTCCTATGGGATTGGCAGCAGACCAGGCCGATGCAAGCGATACAATCAGCGTAAGGATAAACTCCGCCGGATTTGCCCTGGAAATTTCACCCTTATCCTGCATTTCGCGAATGGCTTCGACATGCCGTTCAAATCCGCCGTTTTCTTGCATCGGCGACCGGCCTGGCTCCATAGCGTTCCACATGATGAGACGCATGAGTATAGGATGTTCAGACGCATAATCGAACAGCCTGCCGGCATATTCCGGAAGATGGCTGGCATCAAACGGCACGGCAGTGCAGGTGTTGCCAAGCTCACGCTTCATAACAGCCTGAAAAAGTCCTTCTTTTCCGCCAAAGTAGTCGTAAATCCTTGGCTTTTTCGCGTCTGCATTGTCCGCTATGCGTTCTACTCTTGAACCGGACATGCCATACGCGGCAAACTCCTCAGCAGCGGAATCCAAAATCCGCTGCATAGTTCTCAAGGATTTTCCCGTGCGCTTTACTGATTTTATTGCCATAAGCGACCTTCTTTAGAGTTATTTGCGGATAACATAATTCTTTGCCCTTGACAAATAGTTGTCGGATACATATTTTTTTGTACGTAACATTACGAACTTTTATAAAGATACGGCGGCTGCCTTCTGCGCATCCCTGCAAACGCCAAACAAGGCACGACACTCTCCGTCAAAGCCGCTGTTTTCCCGCAGGCCGGGCGTCCTCCCGTCCGGCCTGTTTTTATATGCCCATATTCTTGCCACACATGAATAAAAAACGCGGTCATCGCTCTGGACGTTTAGGCATGCAGGAACTATATCTTGCACATGAAATATTATCCCCTGTTTCTGGATCTTGCCGATGCCCATTGCCTGGTCGTCGGTGCAGGACGCGTGGGACGGCGCAAGCTGGCCACGCTGCTTAAATGCAGTCCGGCATCCGTGCTTGTGCTCGATCCAAGCCGCGATGCCCTGAATAAGGCAGAATCCTTGCCATGCCCCGAGCATTGCCTGCTGCACTGCGAAGCGAGGAAATTTTCGCCTGAAGACATTTCTGGCAAAAGTCTCGTCTTTGCATCTACGCCCTCTGCAAGGGTTAACTCTGCCATCGCTTCCGCCTGCCGTGAGCGCGGCGTTCTCTGCAATACAGCTGGTCCGCTTGAGAGCGGCGGCGGCAATTTTATTGTGCCGGCCCACGTTGAAAAAGATTCCCTGATCCTGGCCCTTTCCACCGGCGGAGGCAGCCCGGCCCTGGCAAAAGCCTTACGGGAAGAACTTGAAAGCTGGATGGACAGAGGGTATCCTCTGCTCATACGGTTGCTGGATGCCCTGCGTCCACAGATACTGGCCCTCGGGCTTGGAAGCGATGCCGACGCACACATTTTTCGTTCTGTATGTGCTCTTCCCCTGCGTGCTCAGCTGACCGACGCGCTAGCCCGCAAAGACGCGGCCGCGGCAGATGAACTGCTTCGCCCCCTGCTGCCTGACGGACTGCTCTTTTCTTCTGAGGAGATCCTGCATGGAATGGACTGACCTTTCCGCTTACAGTACGCTTGTTTTCTATGCCCTGGCCACTGCCGCCTCCCTTTCAGGCGTTCTCGGGCGCCTGCCCCGCTTAAAAAGTGCGGCTCGCCTGCTCTGTCTTTGCGGTTTTGCACCGCACACGCTCTGGCTGGCCGCCATGCTGTTCACGGGCGGTTTCGCACAGGTGTCGCGAGGATTCTATCTCATGCCCTTCGCCTGGCTTCTCACCCTGGGAGGGCTGTTTATTCCACGGCGTAAAAGCATGGATCTCATTCTGCACATCGTTGTTCCGTGGGCTTTCTTTTTATGCGCCTGCGCCCTTGGCTTTTCCGACGCCAAGGCCGGTACAGGCATGGCCGGGCCGATTTTCATCATGCATATAGCCTCCATGTTTGTCGGAGTCGGCGTCATGGCCATTGCTGCCGGAGCCGGCATGGTCTTTCTCTGGCAGGAACGCTCCATAAAGCACAGGCTCATGCGCAGTTTTCGCCTTGACCTGCCTTCTCTGAACACGCTTGACCGCATCAACGCGATTTCTGTGCTCTTTGGCTTTCCCTGCTATTGCCTTGGCATGCTCTGCGGCTTCTTATGGGCTCATATCAGCTGGCAGAACGGAGCAGACATAAAAGAATGGGTCTCTCTTGGCATACTGCTCTTGTACGCCTTTCTTTTTCATCAACGGTTCGCCATTGGATGGAGCGGAAGAAAACCCGCCATGCTGGCCATCGCCATTTTTGCGGCTTCGCTTTTTTCCATGTTCGTGATCAATACAGCCTTTTCCATGCAGCACAACTTCTAGTTTGCCCGGGACTCCGGGCCTGAATCACCGCACCAGCAATGAACAGCACCATACATCTTATCGGACTCAATCACCGCACCGCCGCAGTAAATGTGCGCGAGAGTTTTGCGCTCTCCGGCTTTTGCTCTCCAGACACATGGGCCGTCCCTCTTGGAAACGGCATAAGCGAATCGCTCATTCTCTCCACCTGTAACAGGGTTGAAATACTTATTGTAGGCGATGGCGACACCCCCCGCCTTCGCGCCATGGAATGCTGGGCAAAAGCCCGCGGCAAAACAATGTCGGAGCTTGAACCCTACCTCTACCAGTATCACGGTGCAGAAGCGGTGCGCCACCTGTTCAGCGTTGCTTCAAGCCTTGATTCTCTTGTCCTGGGCGAGCCCCAAATACTCGGGCAGCTTAAAAGCGCCTACCGCAAAGCCACCGAAAGCCGCACGGCGGGCACAATCATCAACAGGCTGCTTCACAAGTCCTTCTCTGTTGCAAAGCGCGTGCGCTCAGAAACCGGCGTAGCCTCAAGCGCCGTTTCTGTCAGCTATGCCGCCGTAGAACTCGCCAAACGTATCTTTGACGACATGGACAGGCACGACGCCCTCATCATCGGAGCGGGCGAAATGGCAGAACTGGCCGCCATGCACCTTAAGCAGGCAGGAATACGGCGCATGCTCGTAGCCAACAGGACTTTTGCCAAGGCAGAAGAGCTTGCCTCAAGCCTGGGCGGGATCGCAGTGCCGTTCGATGAGCTTTTCGACCGGCTGGTGGACGCCGACATCGTCATCAGTTCCACAGGTTCTCCGGATGCCATTATCAACGCAGGCGACATGCGCGGCGTACTGAAAAAACGCCGCCACCGCCCCATGTTTCTCATAGACATCGCCATGCCGCGCGACATTGACCCTGCCGTCAACGCACTGGACAACATATACCTGTACGACATTGACGATCTCAAGGAGATCGTAGAAGAAAACATCGCCGGGCGGCGAGAAGAAGCCGTCAAGGCAAAAGCCATCGTCGATGAAGAAACGCAGGCTTTCCTGCAGTGGCTTGATTCCCTGGCCCTGCAGCCGACTATTGTGGCGCTTGGCGACCGCGGACGCCGCATCATGGATGAAGAGCTGTCCAAAACGCTGCACCGCCTTGGAAATGTAGATGACAGCGTCCGCGAAGCACTTGACGTCATGGCCGAATCTCTGATCCGGCGTTTCAATCATGAACCCATAGCCTTTCTTAAAAACCGCTTTCACGAAGCCAAAGACCCGGCCTACACCATGCAGGCGGTGGATACCGTTAAAAAAGTGTTCAGGCTTGATTGAGAACGGCTGCTTTCCTGCACGAAACAAGTACAAGAAAATAATACGCATGCCGCCATCACAGGATGAGCGGCATTCTTCATTGTTCTGCTATGAGACGATCAGTCCCTCAAGCGTTTCAAATAACGCTTCGGGCTCAACGGGCTTTGACAGATGCGCGTTCAGGCCGGCCTGCATGCTGCGCTGCACGTCTTCATCAAAGGCATTCGCAGTCAATGCTATAATGGGAATGCTTCGTGCATCCGGCCTGTCCAGCGATCGGATTTTCTGGGTTGCTTCAAGCCCGTCCATCTCAGGCATCCTCATATCCATTAAAATTGCGTCGTAATATCCTGGTTCATGGCTCTCAAACATTTCAACAGCGATTCTGCCGTTCTCTGCATGATCCACTTCCATTTCGCGCATGGACAGAACCATCATAATGATTTCGGCATTTATTGCTATGTCTTCAGCAAGAAGCACTCTGCGCCCCTCAAGATCAGCGGCCTTTTTTGACTGCTTGTCATTCTTCTTTTTAAAAGCTGCGCGGAACTCGTCCATAACGCTGCTGACGAACAGAGGCTTGGCAACAAAGGTATCGACGCCGGCGTTTCTGGCCTCGTCCATGATGTCATCCCAGCTGTATGAAGTCAGAATGATAATTGGGATTTCGTTGCCTACGGCTGCGCGGATCTGGCGGGTGGTTTCAACGCCGTCGATGTCAGGCATTTTCCAGTCGACAAGAATCAGGGTGTAAGGAGCCCTGCGGGCATGGCGAAGCTTCACCATCTCCAGGCCTTCTGCCCCCGACAAAGCCTTTTCGCATGCTATGCCTATCTGATTGAGTATGACCTGGGCGTGCTCGCAGGCAATGGGGTCGTCGTCGATGACAAGCACGCACATCTCCTGCGGCTGAGGCATGTCTTCGCCTGTCATCTCTGTTTTCCTGTCGGAATTGAGCAATGTGACCGTTATAGTAAAGGTAGTGCCTGCCCCTTTCTCGCTCTCCACTTCTATGTGGCCATTCATCAGCTCCACTATGCTCTTTGTGATCGGCATGCCAAGCCCCGTGCTGCCATACTTGCTAGTGGAAGAAGAATCTTCCTGCGAGAACGCGTCGAACAGCTTGGGCAAATACTCTTTGCTCATGCCTATGCCGGTATCGCTGATGATGAAACGCAGCGTGGTTCTGCCGTCAAACTGCGCCACATTTTCCACAGTAAACGTGACGGAACCGCCCTCGGGAGTAAACTTCACCGCATTGCCCAGGATATTGATCATTACCTGGCGCAGCTTAATGTCATCGCCGATGTAGTATTGCGCAATATTCCCCTTGATGCGGCAATCGTATGTCAGGCGCTTATCCCGGCACTGACCGCTGATGATGGTATTAACCTGTTCCAGCGTCTTGGCAAACGAAAACTCTTCCTTCTTGATGTTAAGCCGACCGGATTCGATGCGGCTCATGTCAAGAATGTCGTTGATTATGCCCAGCAGGTGATGGGCAGAAGTGCCGATCTTTTCCAGGTGGTCTCTCGTTGCTTCAGAAATGCTTGCGTCGGCAAGGGCAATCTTGTCCAGGCCGATAATGGCATTCATGGGCGTACGGATTTCGTGGCTCATGTTGCTCAGAAATGCAGTCTTTGCCTTGTTTGCAGATTCCGCCGCAGACAAGGCGTCTTTAAGGGCCTGATTCTGGGCCATGGCTTTGCTTATTTCGGCATCGACATCAACCAAACATGCCCCGACAGCGTGAATTTGTGAATCCGGTTGATTTTCCTCATGACGCACGCTGGCAAAGCGCACTTCTTCCCATGTTTCTTTGCCATGCCTGCCCACCATGTAGCGAAAGCTGATGACCTTGTGCTCGCCTAACCGCTTTTTCACGTTTTCCGGACGGATAAAAGCAAGAAAATTCTCCTGGAACTCCTCCTTGACATTGCCCTTTGCATAGGCGGTCACTGCATCCAGAAAGTTAAAGCGATCCCCGACTCTGAGGCCGTTTTCCTAGTCATCATGAGCCTGATAGCAGACGCCTTCATCCCTGTCTAAATCAAGGTAGTATACGCTCCTGTAGTCTGAGGCTAGCGCCGTGATCAGTCGGTTTTGTTCTTCCTGCTTCTTTTCCCGGGCAAGCAATTTTTCCTGCAGTGCAATTCTGCGCCCCATTTCTTCCTGCTTCACGCGGTTTTCCGCATCAGCTGTTTCTTTCTCCATCACCAGCTTTGCAGTTTTCTTGTTCTGCCGGATGATGAAAGCGAATATGCCAAGAAGCACCGCAACCATTAAAATGGAATGCAGTACGCCGCGACGAATGATGCCCTTTGATATGGGGCTTATAGAGTCGCTGATCACGCTTTCCCGTATTAAATAGGTCAGCAGCCAGTTTGTTCCCTCCACGGGCGTGTAACTCAAAGTTTCGCGTATGCCGCTATAGCTGAAGCTTATCTCGCCGCTTTTTCCTTCTTTAAAATCACTCCGCATACTTTCATGGGAATAACCGGGATCGAGTTCAGCATTCTGGATGGCCTTCAGCAGGTTATCTTCAACGGCGAGCCCTCCCAAAACCGTGTTGCTGAGGGCAAATCCCTCTGCGGTATAGAGGTTGCAAAACGTCGCTCCATTATCCTGAGTCCCCATGGAAACGCTCTTCAGCATTTCTTTCATGTCTATTTCCATGAAGCAGACCGTCAGCTTTTTTTCGGCAAAAACCATATTCACCGGCACGGCAATAATGACTTTTTTTTCTGCATTCCCTGACTGCTTGATGGAAATCTCAGGACCTGCCAGTGACAAATAATCAAAATGGTACTGGTCAATATCTCCGAACGTTCCAAGCGAGGTATAGATAAGGCCATCGGCATTCACAAAGGCAAATTTTTCCAGCTTGAAGAGACGCTTCATTTTTGCCTGATACGCCTGCAGATGCTGCATATCGCTCAGGTCATCCGCGGTCATCAGCTCAAGAGCCGTTTCAATGACCTTTATCTTATCCTTCAGGTTGTCTGCTACAACCTGTTCCCTCCGTTCTGTCAGCTCATTAAGGTAAAGCAAGCTTACGGAACGCACAGCCGATTCTGTATCTTTTTTTCCGTTCTGACCAATCCAGACAGTGCCGAAAACGAGGATGATCATAACAAGGACGCCCGCGAAAAAAACAACCAGAGAAACGGCTTTCTTTCTGCTGTTCATGATCAATATCTGCCTTGCATTTATGGAATTTCTATTGAACTATGTATTATGGCTTAATGAAGCCATGGGCAGATTTTTCACAGCGAATGTGACGCCACATGGCCATTATGCTGAAATACCAGCCATTTCAGGCTATAACAGCGCGAAAGAAAAAGCAATCGTCTTCCAAACGACTTCCTTGACTTTTTCTCGTATCTGTTCTTTTGCGAAAAAAATTGGCAGAACTGCTCTGCCAGATGCTGAACCGTGATGATTTTGGCAGTTGATTCTGTAAAAAAGAACAGGGGATACGCCTATCTATGCCTGCAGCCAGTATGCAGGGGCCCGTCACTGCACGCCCCATGCCGACGCAGAAGCCTTGCCCGAATTTCTGCGCTGGCTTGATTGCTGCAAGAATCAGGAAGGCCATCCGCCTTTACACGGATGGCCCTCTTGTCATTTATCTGCGATACCCTTGCGCTGCCGATCAGCTGTGGGCAAACTTCTCACGCTGCAGGCGCAATGCCTCAGCCTGTTCCTCCCAGCTGGCGAATCCAGCCTGCTGCAAGGCGTCAAACACAGTGGCGTCCCAGTCCCACGATGCATAGGTGACCGGCTTATGGAACGTGCGGCGGAAGTCAAAGAGCTTTTGACGGGCATCATGTTCAAACGGCGTGCCCAGGCATGCGCCCAGGTCTTTCTGCAGCTTTTCGATCTCGGCGTCGTACCAGGGCCTGAAAGCCATGCGGTCCTGCAGCGCCGCAGCTTCGACATAGCCATGTGCGCCAAGCAGAACGCGCAGTTTTTCGGTATGCTGTTCGCCAAGCCATGCGCCAAGGCCGGAACTTGGAATGTGTTCCGCTTCCACATCGGCAAAATCCTGCTTGGTGCGCACATACGTATCCGGCACCACAGAGGCTGAAACAATGCCGGCTATGGCAACCATGCCGCGCAGAATCTTGCTGTTGGCCACGCCCTGTCCGCAGAAGCCGACCTTCTTGCAGAACTTCTGGCCCGTGAAAATGGTTGTCAGTATGGCCCAAATGACTGCCGGATCTTCTTCATCGTAAATGTGCGAAAGATCTGCGTTGTCGCGGTCCGTGGCAAGCACCATCTGGGTCATGTCGTTGGAACCGATGGAGAACCCGTCAAACTCGCTGATGAACTGGCGCGCAAGAATGGCGTTTGAAGGCAGTTCCGACATGAGCAGGATCTTCAGGCCGTCTTCGCCGCTGCGCAGTCCATGGACGTTGGCCAGATATGACCGCATGGAACGGGCCTGTTCAAGCGTGCGCACAAAGGGCAGCATGAGCATGAGGTTTTTGCCGCCGTACAGCGTGCGGGCACGCTTGAACGCTTCGATTTCCCAGTCATGGATATCGCGGGACACACCGCGGTAGCCGAGCATCGGGTTGTCTTCGTTATGCTCAAACAGGCAGCCGCCAAGGAGGTTGCGGTATTCGTTGCTCTTGAAGTCCGTAGTGCGGTAAACGATGTCTTTTCCGTAGAAAGACATGGCGAAGAGGGCAAGGTTTCGGCCGAGCGTGCGGATGTAGTGGTCACGTCCGCTCTCGTGCCCGCTTGATGTGATGAGCTGTTCGATCTTTTCAGGTATGCTGCGCACTTCTTCAATTTCTTTGCCAAGGTGCGTGCGGGCAGCCACGCTGCGGCGGACGGCGCCAATGTGCGAAAGAACTTCCTGCACGAGAGGCTTTTTGGAAGCTTTCTCCATGGCGGCCTGCACCTGTTCTTCGGTGACCTGCGAACCTGCTTCGTCGGCCCCCATGATCAGGCGGATATGCGTGCGCAGATTGTCGGAGGTCTGCAGAACCTCTTCGTTCAGCTGGGCACGCTGCATGTATTCGCCCATAAGGGCTTCTGCGCGCGAAATGCTTGAAGCGTTGGCATAAAGCGACGCCATGTCCATGAGCTGCACCACATAGGGGGCAAGCTGCACGTCCGCGAGGGGCGAACGCACCTGGCCAATGGCAATCTGCTCTCCAACGCGGCGGCTGACCTGATCTTCCAGCTCGGTAAGACGGCGCTCGACAAATTCTTCGAGGGTTCCGTTGTCGTACGCTTCGAGAGCGGCAGGATGCGCGCCTATGCTGCCCAGCATGAATTCAGCGCGCAGCAGGCCTACCTCAAAATCAGGCACATTGCGCAGGCGGGACAGGAACATGGCCTGATTGACATCGGCCAGGATAATGCCCACCCGCGTACGGGTCGCGGGCAATTTGGCAACATCCATTTCGCCGCCCACTTCCTTCAGGGGCAGGAGCCCGCGGTAAACCAGGCCGCGCGTTCCGTCTACGGTCACGGGCTGGCCGTCCATGGCGCGCATGGCAAGAGGGTTCTGCACGCCGATGACGGCGGCAATGCCCAGTTCCCGCGAACTGATGGCGGCATGGCTGGTATCGCCGCCCACGTTGGCAATGATGGCAGAAGCTACGCGCATGCCCGGCACCATGTCGGGATCAGTGCGGTCTGCAGCCAGGATATCGCCGGGATGGACGCGGTTCAGTTCAAGGGCGGAACGCAGGAAACGCACGGTGCCCTGCCCTGCGCCGCGGGATGCGCCGTTGCCCGAAAGAAGCACTTCCGCCTTGGCGGCAGCGCCGGGGGCAACTTCTTTGCGGCGCATGAAAATGGTTGTGGGGTGCTCGTCCAGCTCTGCGTTCCAGCGAGTTTCGGGACGGGCCTGAACAAACCACAGGCGGGCCTTGTCATCTATGCAGAACTCAGTATCCATGATGATGCCGCCATAGGCCTTGCTGATGGCCCGAACGCCCTGGGCGACCTCAATGGGCTGGTTTTCGCCAAGAGCCCACTTGTTCACTTCGTCAGCGGGCACTTCTTCGATATGGGTGCCACCGCCGTTTTCGTTGTAGACCATGCGCACAGACTTGCGCCCCATGAAGCGCAGCACGACATCCGTGCCGTCATCACGCTGAAAAACATAAAACTTATCGGGCGTGACCATGCCGCCCACGATGGACTCGCCGAGGCCGTAGCTGGAATCTATGCTCACAAGGTCATTGCGGGAGGTGCCGCGGCAGCCCGTGGCCGTATCGGCAGAAAAGGCCGTGCCGGCTACCACAGGGCGGATCATGCGCATGATGCACACGGAAAGGGCGGTGTTTTCAATGGCCCATTCCTTGCGCGCCGCATCGGCAACGGAAGGGTCTCCATCCCTTTCTGCAGAGGCAATGGCGTCAAGAATGGCTTCGCGGCGGTAGGTCATGGAACGCAGGTTGTATGCAGAGGCGCAGTCCCACAGGTAGGCTTCGGCCACGGCGTCTTCGCCGGTAATGTTCAAAAATGTGTCCTGAAGCCCGGCAAACGCTTTCTTGCGGGAGTCTTCGCCGGCGGCCGAAGAACGCACGGCCACGGGAAATTCGCCTTCGCCCGCTTCGTCGCACATGTCGCGGTAGGCCTTGCGCACGGCAGCGTCGACTTCTGCAGGCAGCTTTGAAGAAAGAATGGCCGTCTGCACAAGCATGGAGCGGCGGCGCAGCCTGTCGATGTTTTCGCGGGATTCTGCAAAACCGTGCACGACCTGGTTAATAAAGTCCCTCAGGCAGGTGCTTGCGCTTGTGCCGGCACTGCGCTCCCGCACTTTGGCAGCGGCTTCGCGAACGAAATTTCCAAAAAATCCATGATCTGACGCCACAGCCGGAGAAGCCCAGTCAACAGCCGCCATGGCGGTATCCACCACGTCGTAAACCAGGGAAGCGTTCACCCTGCATTCATCAAGCACCACATGGAATGCCGTTGCAGGTATGGCGCGGAACTGCGGGGTCCGTATGCCTTCGACGCGGCTGATGAGTGCGGTGTTATAGTTTTTGCCGCCGACCAGCATTTCTGCCGGTTCGCCCATGCGGACAATATCCGCGCCGGTCATGATGAAGCGGGAACCCGTTTCGTACATGTTTTCGCTGACCATGATGCTCCTCATATTTTTTTGGAGGGAGTGAAAATTATCGCACGCGGGCTGGCGCCGGCCAGCCGCCTTTTGAAAAACCCCTGCCTGAAAGGAGGGGAGCCATAAGCTCCCCTTTTTCTTGCAGTTTTACGGCTCTGCCGCCATGCCCGTTACAGAGCGAGGGCAACGTGCCTGATGAGCCTTGCCAGCTGATGCGTAAAGCCAGACTCGTTGTCATACCAGATGACGGTTTTAAGCATGGTTTTGTTCATCACTGCGGTAAACGAAGCGTCAACCGTGCCGCCATGGGTGTCGCCCACATAGTCGATGGATACCAGCGGTTCGTCGCAGTAGCCGAGGGCGTCTTTCAGCCAGGTGTCGCAGGCGTACTTGAGCGCGGCGTTGACTTCCTGCACGGTAACCTCCGTTTTAAGTTCGCAGGTAAAGTCCACAAGCGAAACGTCGGGCGTTGGCACGCGCAGTGCGCCGCCGTTGATAAGGCCGTTCAGTTCAGGAATAACAAGCCCGACGGCAGCGGCAGCGCCGGTGGTGGTGGGAATGATGGAAAGGCAGGCTGCACGGCCGCGGCGCAGATCTTTCTGCGTGCCGTCAAGAATGCGCTGGCTCATGGTATAGGAATGGATGGTGGTCATAAGGCCGTGCTTGATGCCAAACTCGTTGTGCAGGACTTTGACCGCAGGCGCAAGGCAGTTTGTGGTGCAGGACGCGGCAGAAATGACGTCGTGCTTCGCCGCAGAGTAAATATCCTGGTTGACGCCCATGACGATGGTCGCGTCAGCATCCTTGCAGGGAGCGGAAATAATGACCTTTTTTGCGCCGCAGGCAATATGGCCGGCGAGCTGTTCACGCTTTTTCAGGGTGCCCGTGGTTTCAACGACGATGTCCACGCCGTATTCCTTCCACTGCCATTCGCCCTTGTCACAGCGGGTGACGGGAATTTCGCGGCCGTTGACGACGAGCCCGTTTTCAGAAGCTTCTACCTGGCCGGGAAAACGCCCGTGCACGGAATCGTACTTGAGCAGGTACGCCA